>JADGCV010000017.1:62503-82296 GCA_015228815.1 Magnetococcales bacterium
CACGACCGGCAATCTGGCCATGTCCGGGAGTGATCTGACCTGGAACGGAACCACGGTCGCCTCGATCACGAGCAACAGCGGCGGCACTCTGGCGCTACAGTTCAACGGCAATGCCACCACCGCGATGGTCGCTTCGGTGATGCAAAACATCACCTATTCCAATGCAAGCGAGGATCCTGGATCTCAAGTCTTGATCGACTGGACCTTTTCCGATGGTTCGGTCATCGTCCAGGGAAGCCCCGTGGCCCAGTCAACGACTTATTCCCAAACAATTTTTATCACCGCTGTCAACGATCCTCCGCAGATTGACTCTTCGGCCATCGGAAAAAAAACATGGATCGAGGGGGGGGATGCGATCTCCCTGATTCCTTCCGACTTTGTTCTATCGGACGCTGACGATCCATTATTGTCGGGGGCGACGATCACCATCGGCAATGTTCAGGAATCCGATGTTCTGGCGGTATCGGTTCTGGGAACGACCATCGTGGCTTCTTTCGATGACCAGCTTGGCGTCCTGAACCTTGAAGGCACGGCCACACCCGATCACTATGCTGCCGTCCTCAGGACGTTGACCTTTCAAAGCAATGCCGCGAATCCTGTCGAAACCGGGCGAAATCTTGCCTTGTGGGTATCCGATGGCACTGGGTCAAGCACCAGCGTTTCATGGGAGGTTGGGATATTGCGTACCACCGGTTCCGATTCCTTGGGGAACTCCGTGGCGCTTCCTTCAGAACCTGATGTTCCCACAGTAGAAAATAAGCCAACGACTCCTGATGTTCCGGTTGCTGAACCTCCATCTGCAACCCCAACGGAACCGGAATCACAACCGGCCTCCAGGGATACCACGACAACGGCGCCACTGGAGACTGATGTCGAGAACCCTTCAGCCGATCCAGTTCCAGCCGATCCTTCAGCCGATCCGGTAGTGGCGCCGATTGTTCTTCCTGCTCCAGTTCCAGTGGCGCCGACGGTGGTGGTTTCTTCCTCCGTGCCGGCGACATCCGCCACGACCGCTGTCACGACATCGCCGACCGTTGCGACCACGACATCCACCTCGGTTGCGGCACCTTCCAGCACTGCCACGGCTTCCGCTCCCTCCCTGGCATCTGCGGCGACTCAGGCGCCTGCGGCGCCGATGGTTGAGGCCGCCGCTCCTTCTGCCGCTGTCGATGGCGGTTCTGCGGCTTCGGAAGGAGCAGCGGCGGATGGAGCGGGAGATTCGGGGGGTTCCGGGGCATCGGCGGGGGATTCGGGGGGGGGGGCTTCCGGGGGAGAGGGACAGGTTCAACCTCAAGGCGCTGGTTCCAACCAGGGAGCGGCTGGTTCGCGGGGTTCTGCCAATTCAGGCAGTGGATCGGCGTCATCCGGGGCAGGGGCGGTTAACTCGTCCGATACCTCCCAAGGCGATTCCGACATGATGTTTCCACATGAAGAAAAGGAATCGGAGGGAAGGTCGGTTGTCCAGGGATTCGGGGGGGGTGGTTTTGGAGGAACGGTGGCGGAGGGATTCGGGTCGGCGGATACCGAGATGAAACCAACGGAAGGGTTTGGTGGTTCGGCGGAATCGACCAGGCGGGTTGAAGGTTTCGGGGCTGCGAGTGATGGCGGAAAGGGACCCCGGCCCGAGGGGTTTGGCGACAGTTCCGATCGAGTCGCCAGCGATGGCGATGTGGGGTACCTGGATCAGGAAGAGGAAGAAGACAGCGTTCGGCAACCGATCGATGTCTCCGAAATCGATCCCTATTCCGATGAGGCGGTACGGAATGATTCGGGCGCCGATGCCAATGATCGATTGGAGGTGACGCCCTATGGTGATGAAACCGTGGCGGAGGGGACCGCCGCGGAAGACCAGGACGGGGAAGACGAAGAGGGGGAGAAGGAAATGGAACCCGAACCTCCCGGTCGTGGAAAAAGTGGTTTTACCATGCAACTTCGTGCTGCCGCCTTTGGCAACAGCCATCTGGAACGGATGATGATGTTGAAAAGGTTGATCGAGCAGGGAGCGGAACAAGGACAAGAGGCGTTTGTTCCCCGGAAGATACTCTAACCAACTGTCGAATTTCCAGGGTTCCATACTCCCAACGTCTAAAACCGGACAGTTTATTTGCTACAGATCCAGACATGTCTATTTGCTTCCGACAGAAAATTATGTTCTTGTTTTTTTTGATACTACATTTGATACCATACTTTCCGTGAACACATCCGCCAAACTCCTTGAAGCCATGACCCGCCATTCTTTGGATTGGCGGATTGATCAGTTGCAGACGGTTGCGCGGCAACATGGCATTTCCTAGAGACACAACGGAGGCAGTCATTATACCTTTGTTCGTACTGACGGGCAAATGCTGGTGGTCCCTGCTCACAGACCCATCCAGTCTGTTTACATCAAAAAGTTTGTCAAATTCGTGAAAGGGGCATGAGCCATGCACAAACTTGAAGATTACCCGTTTGAGATAAGACCGATGACTCCGGATGAAGGAACCGGGTATCTGATCAATTTCCCTGACTTCAATGAATGCTTTTCCGATGGGGAAACCATCGTGGATGCCATCAAGAATGGCATGGACGCCTTGAAGACGGCCATCTTTGCATTGGAAGATCTTGGTTTCCCGGTGCCTGCTCCGATGTCCGGCGGATTTTCTGGAAAGTTCGTGACCAGGGTGCCAAAAACTCTGCATGCCAAACTCACCACCAGGGCACGATGCGAGGGGGTAAGCCTCAATGCGTTGGTGACAACCTTACTGGCCGAAGGGATTGGGATGCGAAGCGGGAGATTACCCCCAGGGGTTTGATTTTGTTTTTCCACGCCGGCAGTGGTGGGAGTGTTCCCGTGACTGCCGGGTGGGGTTGCGATCTACAATCCTTTCAGCTGTTTGTAAAGATTGATCAAACCATTGGTCGATGAATCATGACTGGAGACTTTTCCTGGAGCGGTCAGCTCGGGAAGAATTTTCTTGGCCAGTTGTTTGCCCAGTTCGACGCCCCACTGGTCATAGGAGTTGATGTTCCAGACGATTCCCTGGACATGGATGGTGTGTTCGTAGAGGGCGATGATCATCCCCAGGGTAAAGGGGTCGAAAGTGCGTACCAGAATGGAGTTGGTTGGGCGGTTTCCTGAGAAGACCTTGTGATGACTGAGGAATTCCAGTTCCTCCCCCGTGACGCCCTGTTCGGTCAGTTCCCGATGGGCCTCCTTGAACGTTTTGCCGCGCATCAGCGCTTCGGTCTGGGCGAAGAAATTGGAAAGCAGAATGGCATGATGATCCCGGACGGGGTTGTGTGTTTCCACCGAGGCGAGAAAATCGGCGGGAACGACCCGGGTGCTTTGGTGCATGAGTTGGTAGAAGGAATGTTGACCGTTGGTTCCAGGTTCGCCAAAGAGGACCGGACCCGTGGCATAGGAAATGCTGTTGCCTTCGCGGGTGACGCTTTTGCCATTGGATTCCATGTCGGCCTGCTGGAGGTAGGCGGCCAGACGGTGCAGATATTGATCGTAGGGAAGGACGGCGAAACTTTCGGCGCCGAGAAGGTTGTGGTTCCAGATGCCCAGCATGGCCTTGATGACGGGCATGTTTTTTTCGAGCGGGGCCGAGCGGAAATGTTGGTCCATGGCAAAGGCGCCGGCGTGGAGGGCCATGAAGTTGTCGAATCCGATCGCCAGGGCGATGGGCAGTCCGATGGCCGACCACAGGCTGTAGCGTCCGCCGACCCAGTCCCAGAAACCAAACATGTTTTCGGTGTTGATGCCAAACCGGGAGACCTCCTGGGCATTGGTCGATAGGGCGACGAAGTGTTGCGCGACCGCCGCTTCGCCAAGGCGGTCCACGAGCCAGGAACGGGCCGATAGGGCGTTGGTGATGGTTTCCTGGGTGGTGAAGGTTTTCGAGGCGATGATGAACAACGTGGTTTCGGGATTGAGTCGGCGCAGGGTTTCGGCGACATGGGTCCCATCGACGTTGGAGACGAAGTGAACCGAAATGCTTTTGTTGGCGTAGGGGCGCAGGGCTTCGCAGACCATCACCGGCCCCAGGTCGGAGCCACCGATGCCGATATTGACGATGTCGGTCATGGCCTTGCCGGTATGACCTTTGAAAACACCGCGATGGACATCGTGGCAGAATTGTTTCATGTGATCCAGAACGGCGCGAATCTCGGGCATGACATCCTTGCCATCGACCATGATGGGCGTGTCGGACTGGTTGCGCAGCGCCACATGCAGCACCGAGCGGTTTTCGGTGTTGTTGATCCGGTCCCCGGAAAACATCCGATCACGCCACCCTTCGACATCACAGGCCCGGGCCAAATCCATAAGCAGGCGCATCGTCTCGGAGGTGACGCAGTTTTTGGAATAATCGAAAAGGAGATCCTCCAAACGCAGGGAAAAGGCGTTGAATCGTCCCGGATCGCCGTCGAAGAGTTCCCTCATGGTCAGGTCGGCATTCTGATCACGATGGGTTTCAAGGGCCTTCCATTGAGGCATGTCGGTAAGAGAAGCCATTGGCGTCGGTCTTCCTGTCGTTAGGGTGTGTTGACATTCGTAAAGAGAACACAGAGGGAAAAACAATTGATCTTTACTGGTCTTTCTCTGTGTCCTCTGTCCGCACGCAAAAGCATTACGTTGTTGACAATACTTTTGAGTTGTTTTCTTCTCTGTTCAGAACATCGAAAATCACTTCTGGATGATGCTTGATAATTCTCAGGAGAATTCTAGCCGTACCTTCCGGTTTACGTCTTCCCTGTTCCCAATTTTTCACTGTACCTAAAGGAAACCCGTATCTGTTTGCGAACTCAGCTTGATTCAGGTTCTGGCTCATCCGAATCATCTTTACATCTACGGTATCTGGAACATTGACAACCTTCAAGTCATCCGGTTTGTTACCACTGCTTAAAAAATTCTCGACTCCATCCAACCCGGATATCAATTTTTCTTCGCGTGTTTTCATTTCAACTCTCCCAGGTCGCAGTGGTTACAATGGACATATTAATCAATTAATTAATTTAATCAAGTCTTTAGCATAATCATAGATAACCTTGACTACTGCCCCAACCGTTACCTTCTTTCCTATCTCTACGGCGACATTCTTTAACTTTAAAGTTAAATTGTTCTCATTATTCTTATCCGCATCCTTGCATCCCGTTGTCTCTGCAATTTCATCCTTGCGGTACGCCGTAATCAAACATATTTCCCCGGATTTCAGAATACAATATTCAATAAGCGTAAGTCCGTTATGCCATTCAAGAACCATAATCCCTGGATATTTTCGGTCTTGCGAACCGATCATTGGATCGTCAGCCAGCAGTAATCGCAGTGCTTGCAACTCATGGTTTGGGAATTTCAGATCCTGCATATCTTTCGTAAACTCTGGACTATCGATGAACTCCATAGAAATTTTCCTTTTCAAATGATTACAGCAATATGTTTCGTGACGGCGTCAGTGACGCCCTCAAGGTTTAAGATAGGACGCCAACGGCACCCTGTCAACAGAATAATTTCACTTTGTCACATGTGCGCCGCAGGTTGCGTAGACCAGTTCCATGGCGGACCCCAAAAATGCGGCGAGCAAAGAGACGGACTAGGGCGTGTTGACACTCAAGAGGATTTTGACCCCTGGCGTTGCCAAAGTTTGGACCTGTGCAACCGGTGAACAGCCCGCAGATTAACACAATAGGACGAATTCAGGCCAGTTTTTCCTCGGAAGAAAAAAAATAACGAACGGACGCAGTGGAAAATTTGCAAAAATGCAACAGTGTGGTAATGTGTCAACATCATGGTGGTTGACAGACCCTTTCTTCAAGAGGCATCCTCATGAACGACCTCAAGGTAGCCAACGTCGGCGTGGAACAATTCAACCGGGATCATGAACGATTGCTCTTCTACGTCGAGGAATTCACACGATTGAGCACCCGTTTTCGTCTGCGCATGCCCTTTCCCGACGAGTGGGACCAGATGGATGCCATTTTTCTCCGGCTGGAAAAATATACCCAGATCCATTTCAGCGAGGAAGAACGGGCCATGGCAAATCGGGAATATCCTTCCCTTGCCAAACATCATGATCAGCACCAACGTCTGGTCACGGTGCTGGCCGATCTGAAGATCAAGATCAACAATCGTGAATTCCAGGCCATCGGCGCGGTCAAGCAGTTTCTGGTGGATTGGCTGACGAATCATATCAATCTGATCGACACGCAGTATTCACCGTATTTTCAGGAAGTTCCGTCGTCTGTCTCGGGATCGGTCAACAAAAGTCACTGAACGGTCTGGATTCTCCTCACAACGCTTGCGACCATTATATTTCATGTGTATCCAAGACCCCCAGGAAGTGGATCGGATCGTCAAGAAGTCGCTGTTCAACGAAATGATCTCGGTCGAACAGTTGCATGCCGTCGTCACGGGCAAACCCGACAATGTTGTTTTGTTGGACATTCGCTGTCCGGCGGAACATCACGAGGGGGTCATTCCCGGATCGTGGCTTTTTCCCAACGATCACAATCTGGAAAACAGAAACGATACGAGCCTCTTTCGCCAATCATTCGAGAGTCGCTTCAGGCCGGACAAGTTCGATCCGGACAAGAGCTATATTCTGGTCTGCCGTTCGGGTCCCCGGACTGAAATTGCCCTGGAGACGTTTCTTGCCCATGGGTTTGCCGCCTGTGAACTCATCGGGGGGGTCATGGAGTGGCTCCGGATGGGGTTTCCCCTGACGCCGATGGATGGAATGCCGGTAATTCAGTAGACCGGGTGTTCACGAGGGACCATCAATAGATCCCTTCCGGTGCCACCGATGATTTTCCGCTTCCCAGGCAACGGGGACAGGCGGTCCGTTGCAGTGCGGATGTCGTTGTTCCCACGTCATTCATAGGGTCGTTTGGGTCTCCATCGAGAGGCAGCCATCCATTGCCGAAGCAGTGGCGGCAGGGGATGGTTTTGTTCATGGAATCGAGAAAATCGACAATTTTTTGCGGATTGCAGGTCATGAGACATTCCTTGACATCAGGCCTCCCCATTGAAAGAGGGCCAATCCGGCCAGAATGAAGACGGCGCCAAGCATGAAACCGGGTTTCAATTCTTCGCCGTTGAGGGCAAAGCCCAGACCGACGGCAATCAAGGGGGCAATCAAGTTGGGCAGAGCCGCCACGGAGGCATCGACCCGCTCCAGAAGATAATACAGCGCAATGAATCCGATCACGGTGGAAAAAGATGCAAGGTAAAGAATGGCTCCAAGGCTGCGCCAGGGAATCGCCAGGGGCAGCCCCCCTTCGGAAAGGTACCAGGTGGCCAGAAAACAGGGACTCATGATGATCAGCGAGCCGGTGGCGATGGCCATGGAATCGATTTGGCGTCCTGTTTTTTTCACCAGTACCGTGGTCACGGAAAAGATGAATACCGCAACCAAAGTGACGAAGACGCCGAGGGTGACGTTGCGGAAATCCCCCTTGATCCCTTGAAGAAAAATGATTCCCAGACCCGACAATCCCGCGATTGATCCGACGATCCGGTTCCAGCCGAAGGGTTCGGACAGCAGGTGCCTGGCGACAAACCCGTTGAAAATCGGACTCAACCCGAACAATACCGAGGACCACCCCGAAGGGATCAATTGCAGTCCCCAATAGCTGCATGTAATGCCACAGTAGAAGCCGAGTCCCGAAAGAAGGTAGATTCGGATCGCCAGTTCATGACGTGGAAACGGGGTTTTGGTAATGCCCAACAGGGCAAGGCAGAGGGTCAGGCCGATCATCATGCGAAAGGAAACAGCAAAAAATAGACCGACCCCCTGCTGACTCCATTGAATGGCCAAAGGGGTGGTGCTCGATACAAGCACCGAGGCGATGAAGGCAAGCAAAACACTCATTCGGTTTTTTCCAGTTCTTTACAAGTCATGGATCGATGGGCAATGCGACCCGGGTGACGAATCCCCCGGAATCGGGGTGGAAAAAACGGATGCTGGCGTCATGGTCACGCAGGACCGTACCCGCGATCGACAGCCCAAGGCCGACGTTTCCCATGCCCGAACCTCGGGCAGATTCAAGGCGGAAGAAGGGTTTGAATACATTGTCCCATTCTTTTTCCGGAATGCCCTCTCCGGGATCATGGATGAGGAGGATGGCGGTTCGTTGTTTGCGGTGCAGGGTGATCCTGGCGGCTCCACCGTATTGAACGGCATTGTGTATCAGGTTGTTCAAGGCCCGTTTCATCGCCATTGGACGGCAGTGACAAATCAGGCGTTCCTCCTCGGAAAAAACAACATCATGCCCGGCGTCGATCATGTCGGTCGCCAGGGCGCCGACCAGGCTGGTCAGATTGACCCGTTGCCGGGGTTCGTCGAGGAGGGCATCCCGGGAATAGGTCAGGGTGGCGGCGAGCATCGATTCCATTTCGTCGAGGGTTTCGACCATCCGCTTTCGGGTGTGTTCGTCGTTGGCGAATTCGACCATGAGTTTGAGTTTGGTCAACGGGGTGCGCAGGTCGTGGGAGATGGCGGCGACCATGCGCAACCGGTCCGCGACGAATTCGCGAATGCGGCGGTTCATCCGGTTGAAGGCGCGTGCCACCGCCACGACCTCCGTCGGCCCGGTTTCAGGGAGGGGGGCGGCTGTGGCGTTTTGTCCTACCGTATCCACGGCCTCGACGATGCGCCGCAACGGTCGGGTCGTGGCGCGGGAAACGATCAGGGCGAATATCAAAATCGCAACGCTCATGATGATGACCGAAAAGGTGGCGTGGCGAAAGAGCGGAACATGGTTTTCCGTCAGCAGAGATTCCAACAGCAACCGCTCTCCGGTGGGAAAATCGATCCAGGCGCGCAGTTCACGTTCCATGACCGCATCGTGCATCCAGCGGATGAGTTTCATTTCGAGGGCAAAGACGAATCGATGAAAGGATCCCAGGCGATGATTCCAGTCGGGCGGTCCGGCGCTGAAGGCGATGACCCGTGCCCCGGTCTGGCCGATTTTCCCTTCCAGAAGGCGGCGCAAGGTTTCGTCGTTGTCCCGGGGGGGCAGGGGCCAGCCGGGACCGGTCGCGCCGATGAGTGAAAAATTCATGCCGGATCGCATCGATGCCGCGAGGAATGGTTGCCTGATGTCCCTGGGAATCACGGGAAAAATCTGGATCAGGGTTGCCATGCGTTCCAGGACTTCTTCCTCATGGCCGAGCACGGCGGGTTCAAGTTTTTCGCTGGTAAATACCAGAATGCTCAAGATGTGGGAGAAGGTCAGTCCGACCACCATGATGATGATGATGCGCCCCGCCAGGCTGTTGGCCATGCGTTCCTTCATCGTTCGTGAACCTCGGGAGTGAACATATATCCATCGCCCCAGACGGTCTTGATCAGTTGCGGATGGCGTGGATCGACCTCGATCTTGCGCCTGAGACGCATGATCTGGGTGTCGATGCTGCGGTCGAACTGTCCGGCCCCCCGGCCATGGACCAGGTCCAGAAGGCGGTCCCGGCTCAAGACCTGTCGCGGATGGCTCAGGAAGGCCAGAAGCAGATCGAATTCTCCCGAACTCAAAGGTTCCACCATCCCTTTGGCATCGACAAGTTCCCGCCGTAGCCGATGAAGGGTCCATCCCGAAAACTGGATGAGATCCCCTTTGTGGCGTCCTTTTTCCTTGCCCGGTGCCATTGTTCTCTCGGGTGGGCAACGGCGCAGGACCGCCTTGATGCGGGCCAGCAGTTCGCGAGGTTCGAAGGGTTTGGTGATGTAATCATCCGCCCCCATTTCCAATCCCACCACCCGATCGCCGTGTTCTCCCAGGGCAGTCAGCATGATGACCGGAATCATGGAATGTTCACGGAGCGCACGGCAAAGGCTCAAGCCGTCCTCTCCCGGCAACATGACATCCAGGACCACCAGATCGAACCTTTCCTGGTCCATGGCGGTTTTCATGGCCTGTCCGTTGGCAGCGCCGGTTGCCGACATTTCATGGGCTTCAAGGTAGCGGACGATCAGTTCCCTGATTTCCCGGTCATCCTCCACGACGATGATGCGTGGTTTTTGATTCATCGCTTCCATCCCGATTGCCATACTTTTGTGACAATCCCGACATTCGATCGTGACATCTTTCCGCTATCCTTGGGGCCATGTAAGAAAGAACATTCCAAATCTTGAACCAACGCCAGGAAACAATGCAATGCCATTCATGATGATGATCCTGTTGGCCATCGGGATGATGGGATTCGGCCCCGATCCGGCATGGGGGCATGGTGGAGAAGATCACGGCGCCGAAAAAAACGCCACGGCGGGGATGGTTGAATCCGGGACCGGGACAGGGGCCCGGGGTGATTGGTTCGAGGCAGTCCTGACTCAGGCTTCGGACTCTTCGACCTGGATTTATCTTGCCGATGCCGCGAGCAACGCCGCCATCGCCAACGCGATGATCGAGGTGGAAACCGCGGAAACTCCTGCATGGCAGGGAAAGGCGGAACCGACGCCGGCGCCAGGGGTATACCGTATCGATCGGGTGTTCACTTCCGGGACGGCGATCGATGTGACTCTGACCGTTACCCACGAAAAATGGGTGGACCTGATCCTTGTCTCCATTCCTGCCCGTGTCGCTCCTCCCGTCGTCGCATCTGGTGCGGCACCTGCGGTTTCGTGGATCCCCGAGTGGGGATGGATCGTCGTTCCGGCGGTATTGGCAACCTTGATTCTATTGTGGCGCCGCGATCGAAAAAAGGGGGGGGTGGCGGTGGCGCTGGTTTTGATGTCAGGCGTTGGCGCGGGACCGGTGCATGGACATGGCGGGGAGGACCATGGGGCGGCAAAGCCGGAAAATGCGGCGGGATCGATGGTGATGACGGCGACTTCGGGCCGGGTGGCACGGTTGCCCAAGGCGAGCCAGTTTCTGGTGGGACTCCGGACCCAACCTGCGACGCGCCGCGAGGTCACCCGAACCATTCGCCTTGTCGGACGGGTGATTCCCGATCCCGCCTTCCATGCCCGGGTGCATGCCCCGGTTCCGTCCCGTATCGGCTACGATCCGGCTTTTCCTCCGCCCAGATCGGGACAGAAAATCAATCAGGGACAGACCATCGCCGTCTTGGATCCGATCCTTTCCACCGGCGAGATGGCCAATCGGCGCCTGTCTCTTTTCAAGGGAGAACAGGGGATCGCCTCGTTGGGACGGGAAATGCTGTTGGCGCCGATGGCGGGTCGATTGACCGATGTGCATATCGTTCCCGGAGAGGTCGTGACCGAAGCGGTTGTCCTGGCCGAAATCATCGATCCCGACCATCTGTGGGTCGAGGCGACGCTTCAGGATCTGTCACAGGCCCCCTTCATCCGTGACGGAACGGCTTCGAGCCGTCTGATTCCCGGAGTTCGTTTTCCACTGACGTTGACCGGGATCAGTCCCAGGGTCGAGGAGGAAAATCAGGGGCTCCACATTCAGTTTTCCATCGAGCAACCCCGTGAAGCCCAACCTCATGAGGCGATCAGGCCGGGAATGCCGGTCGATGTCGATGCCCATACCGGGACCATGACCTTCGCGGTGGCCGTTTCGCGACAGGCGGTGCTCGATCTGGGAGGGATGCCACGGGTTTGGATCAAGACCGCCCCCGAACGGTTCGAGGAACGGCGGGTACGCCTGGGGCGGAAGACGGCGGAATGGGTCGAAATTGTCGAAGGTGTCGCACCTCTGGAACACATTGTGATCCTGGGGCTCAATCAGCTCGACGCGATGCGGTGAGGTAAGGACCATGTTCGATGCCATCATCCGTTTTTCCTTGCAGGGACGCATGTTTGTCGTGGCGGCGGCGGTTTTGTTGCTGTTGTCGGGCGGATGGGTGACGCTTGGGCTTCCGGTCGATGTATTTCCCGACCTGAATCGACCCACGGTCACCATCATGACCGAAGCGGCAGGATTGGCGCCGGAAGAGGTCGAATCGCTGGTGACGATCAAGATCGAGGCGGCCTTGAATGGGATCCCCGGCGTCAGCCGTCTGCGGAGCAATTCGGGGGTCGGTCTTTCGATTGTGTTCGTTGAATTTTCCTGGGGGACGGATATTTATCGCAACAGGCAACTGGTTGCCGAAAAATTGGCGACGGTGACCGAAACCTTGCCGCGGGATGTGGTTCCCGTCATGGGGCCGGTCAGTTCGATCATGGGCGAAATCATGTTGATCGGCCTCAAGAGCACCACGGGCGCGACCGGACCCATGGCGCTGCGCGCCATTGCCGATTGGACATTGCGGCCCCAATTGCTGGGTATCGCCGGCGTCGCCCAGGTCATACCGATCGGCGGCGAGGTCAAACAGTATCAGATTCTCGTCGATCCCACCCGCATGACCGCCCTGGGCCTTTCCTTCGAGGAACTCGAACAGGCGTTGCAAGGGTTCGCCAGGAATTCGACCGGCGGGTTTCTGGCCCAGGGGGGCCGGGAATATCTGATTCGCAACATTGGTCAGACCACCGACCTGGAAGATCTGAAACAATCGGTGGTCGCGGTCCACCAGGGGGCGCCGGTCACCTTGGGACAGGTGGCGGAGGTTCGCTTCGGTGCCGGGGTCAAGCGGGGCGATGCCAGCATCGACGGGTCCCCGGCGGTCATCCTGGCGGTGCAGAAACAACCCGGCGCCGATACCATCCATCTGACACGGCGGATCGAAAGTTCTCTTGCGGCCATCGGACGAACGTTGCCCGAGGATGTCCGGATCGATCCCATCCTTTTCAAACAGGCCGATTTCATCGAACGGGCCATCGCCAATGTCGAGGAGGCCTTGCGTGACGGGGCCATTCTGGTGGCGCTGGTATTGTTCCTGTTCCTCATGAATTTTCGCACCACCTTCATCAGTCTGACCGCCATACCACTGTCGCTGGTGGTGGCGGGATTGATCTTTCACTGGTTTGGACTCTCGATCAACACCATGACCCTCGGTGGCCTGGCGGTGGCGATCGGGGAACTGGTGGATGATGCCGTGGTCGATGTGGAAAACGTCTTTCGCCGCCTTGGGGAAAATCGACGGTCGGCCAATCCCCGTTCCACACTGGAAGTGGTATGGATGGGGTCGCGGGAGGTGCGCAATTCCATCGTCTACGCGACCCTGATCGTCATATTGGTCTTCATGCCGGTCTTTGCCCTGTCGGGGATCGAAGGGCGTCTGTTCACGCCGTTGGGGGTGGCCTATATCGTCTCGATCCTGGCATCGCTTTTCGTCTCCCTGACGTTGACGCCCGTTCTTTGTGCCTATCTGTTGCCGCGCATGCGGGAGAAGGCCCATGGTGATTCCTGGTTGGTGCGGCATCTGAAAACCGGGGACCGTCATCTTCTTCTGTGGTCGTTCGCGCATCCACGCCTTCTGATCGGGGCGACCATGCTCATGGTCCTGGCGGCGGTGGCCTCGGTCCCTTTTCTGGGGCGAACTTTTCTCCCCTCCTTCAACGAAGGGACGGTGACGGTCAGCGTCATCATGACTCCGGGGACTTCTCTGGAGGAATCCAACCGGATCGGCACCCTGGCCGAGGGATTGTTGCGGCAGACACCGGAGGTCCTCTCGACGGGACGGAGAACCGGACGGGCGGAACTCGATGAACATGCCGAGGGGGTTCACTTTACCGAAATCGACATCGATCTCAAGGCCTCGAGCCGCAACCGCGAAACCATTCTGGCGGAACTTCGCCGCAACCTGGGATTGATTCCGGGGGTATCGGTCAATGTCGGGCAACCCATTTCCCATCGTCTGGATCACCTTTTGTCGGGGGTGCGGGCCGAGATTGCGGTCAAGATTTTTGGCGATGACCTGAGCCTGTTGCGTTCCCAGGGAGAAGAGGCCCGCCGACGGATGGCCGAGGTGGTCGGAGTCGCCGATCTTCAGGTGGAACAACAAGTGCTCATTCCGCAACTGCAAATACGTCTCGACCGCGGGGAGGCCGTGAAATACGGTCTTTCGCTCAATCAATTGACCGACCTGTTGCAATCGGCCCTCAACGGCCAGGTGGTGTCGCAGGTGCTGGATGGACAACGGTCCCATGACGTGGTGCTGCGCCTGGCCGAGGAGTGGCGCGCCGGGACGGGTGATTTCGACAAGATTCTCATCGATACCCCCACCGGGCGGATTCCCCTTGAAATGGTCGCCCAGGTTGTCGAAACCTCCGGTCCCAACGTCATCAACCGCGAGGACATGCAACGCCGCATCGTGGTCCTGGCCAACACCGAGGGGCGGGACATGGCGGCGGTGGTCCAGGACATCCAGGAGCGCCTGGCCTCCATGACGCTGCCCCCCGGATACCGGATCACCTTCGAGGGACAGTTTCGCAGCCAGCAGGAGGCGACCCGCGCCATCGGTCTTCTATCGCTCATTTCCCTGAGCGGCATCTTCATCGTTCTCCGCGGTCATTTTCGTTCCACGGCCTTGTCGTTGATCATCATGGCCAACATTCCCATGGCCCTGGTTGGCAGCGTCGCCGCCCTCTGGTGGACCGGAACGCCCTTGTCGGTGGCAAGCCTTGTCGGATTCATCACCCTGACCGGGATTGCCGCGCGCAATGGCATCCTCAAAATATCTCATTATCTGCATCTGGTTCGGGAAGAGGGGGAACCTTTTGGCCGGGAGATGGTGATTCGCGGCTCGCTCGAACGGTTGACCCCGGTCCTGATGACTGCCCTGGTCGCGGCACTGGCGTTGATTCCGCTGCTTCTCGACGCGGGCGCTCCAGGCAAGGAAATCCTTTATCCGGTAGCGGTCGTGATCTTTGGTGGACTCTTCTCTTCGACCCTGTTGGATACCCTGGTCACCCCGGTCGTTTTTCTGATGACCGGGAAAAAGGTTCTGGATCAAAAGGAGGACGCTGGTCCGGGGGAGGAGATTTCCTGGACGCGGTCCTGAAGGTGGCCTCGTCCGGGGGTCGTCATTTCTTCGATACCCATGTCAACGGTTCATGATGGAAGGAAAACATATGAAAACGATCAAGATTTTATCATTGCTCTCCGGATTTTTCCTGTCCGGTCTGGTCCATGCGGATGGTGTTCTGACTCCAGGACATGGAGGACGGATGGTGGAGGTTCAGGGAATGCGTCTGGAACTGGTGACCGGGGCGGACACAATCGACCTGTATGTCACCGGCCATGATGACAAACCGGTTTCGGTCCAGGGGGCCTCGGCCAAGGTGGTTCTTCTGGCGAATGGAAAAAAAGAGGAGGTCCAGTTGACTGGGGCGGGTGAAAACCGGTTGACGGTCGCCAAGGGGATTGCAGGGGGCGAAAAACCGGCGGCGGTGGTGACGGTCCAGGGATTGGCCAAGCCGATCAGCGCCCGTTTTCCGGCGCAACCATAACCCGTTGGAGAACCGAGATGGGCTTGAGCGGAAATCCAGCAATTGCTTTTATTCTGTTTGGTACACTGTTGCTGTTTCCTGGGATTCCGATGGCCCAGGAACCGGTCATTGGCGCTACGGTGGATGAGTTTCTGGTGTTGGCGGCGCGGATGAATCCGGAGCGGGCGGCGGCGCGTCTCGATGAGGAGGCGGCGCTGGCCCGTGCCGAAGGAGCGGGGGCGTTGCCCGATCCTGTTTTCCAATGGAGTCTGGAGGATATTTCACAAAATCGCGCTTCCCTGCCGGGCCGGGTGGGCAGCGAAAAATTCACGGTGCAACAAGAGGTACCCTGGTGGGGCAAACGGAAGGCGGAGCGGGAAATCGCTCAGGCACGTTCACGCGAGGCAGGGGGACGGCTGGCGCAGGTCGAAGCGGAACTGGCACTGCGGATCAAGACCGCCTACGCCGAGGGGTATCGGGTCCGGGAAACGATGGCGCGCAATGGGGAAGGGATCAAGGTTCTTGAGACCCTGGAGCGGCTGGCCCGATCCCGTTACGCCCAGGGGATGGGCGACCAGGAGGCGTTGATCGCCATCGAAGCGCAACGTTCCGAGAGGATGATCGAGCAGGTTCGGCTGACCCGGGAGTGGCAGCGCATCCAGGCGCGATTGAATGTCCTGGTCCACCGCAAACCCGATGCCCCCATCGTCGATCATCCGGAACTGCGTCCGCTGCCTGCCAAGGAGTCGCTCGATGCCGCCCGCCTGTGGCAACGCGCCCTGGACAACAATCCGGCGCTCGTCATGGCCAAGGCGCGCCTCTTGGCCGCCATGGGTGATCGACAGCTTGCGGAAGTGTCCTGGTATCCCGATTTCAGCATCGATTTCGGGCTGATCGACCGCCGTGAACCGGGAGAGAACAATGGATATGAGGCCTCCATCGCCTTGAATCTTCCGCTGCAACAACGGGTACGCCAAGGCCGGTTGAAGGAAACGATGGCAACCGTCGGCGCCCTGCGGGAAACCCTTCGGGCGGAACAGGCCCGGCTCGAAGGGGAACTGCATGAAGCCATTTCAAGCATGGAGGAGGTTCGGGAGGTGACACGAATCATCACCGGGTCGTTGGTTCCCCAGGGAAAGATGGCGTTGCAAACGGCATTGAACGGGTATCGCACGGGAATTGGGGCGGCGGACTCCGTATGGGATGCCGTGGGACAATTGCAAAAGAAACAGGTCGATCTGATCGAGGCGTACTACGAGGGGCAGGTCCGGCTGGCCAGAATCGAACACATGATCGGGGGACAATTATGAAATGGTGGCTGGCGTGGAATGTTCTGTTGCCGTTTCTGGCGTTGCTGGTGGCGCCATCGGCTTTGGCGACGGGCAGTGAAACCGTCGTACAACCCAAATGGGTGTCCCTCGGCATCGAGCGGATGCGGCAACTGGGCATGATGACCGAGACGGTGACCCGGCAAACATCCCGGCGTTCGGTTCAGGCGGTGGGGATGGTGCAGGTGGATGAGCGCAAACTTCAGGTCATCGCCTTGAAATACGAGGCCTGGGTCGAAAAGCTCCTGGTCAATGCCACCGGTCAGGCCGTCCGAAAGGGACAACCGTTGATGGAGGTCTACAGCCCGGCCCTTGTTCTGGCACAGCAGGAATATCTGACGGCAATCGAGGCCGGGACGGGGCTTTCCGGGGCGGACGGGGAGACCCGGGCCTCTGTCGGAAAACTGGCCGAAGGCGCTCTGACGCGCCTGGGTCATTGGGATGTGTCCGCGGATCAACTCCGGCGTTTGCAGTCCTCGGGCAAGGTTCGGCGCACCGTGCGCATCGATTCCCCGATCAATGGGATCGTTCTTGAAAAAGGGGTCGTTCAGGGGATGCGGGCGCTGCCGGGAGAACCGCTCTATCGCCTGGTCGATCTGTCCACGGTTTGGGTCGTGGCGGACGTGTTTGCCGAGGATGCCGAATCGGTCCGGGTCGGTGCCAGGGCGGAAGTGTCCCTGCGGGCCATTCCGGGAAAAATTTTTACCGGCAAGGTTGCCTTCATCCATCCCATCCTTTCGGCGGAAACCCGCACCCTTCAGGTACGCATCGAACTGGCCAATCCCGACCTGGAGTTGCGTCCCGCCCTTTATGCCACCGTCATTCTGGCCCCGACCGAGGCCAACCTGTTGTCGATTCCGGCCTCGGCGCTCTGGAGCGCGAACGGAGTGTCGCGGGTGGTGGTAGACCGCGGCGAGGGGGTATTGGAACCACGGCAGGTCCGGACGGGTCGATTGGATGGAGAACGGTTGGCGCTTGAGGACGGGCTTATGACGGGGGAAAAGGTGGTGGTCGGGGTGAAGGAATGGGTTGAAAAAATTCCCGAACTGCGGGCGGTGATCGATCCTGGATCACCTTGATTTTCAAAGGTGGGAGAGAATCATGAAGAAACAATCGATGGTCCGGTTTCGTCGTCAAGGGGTGTGGTTTTATTGGGTGTTGTTTCTTTTTTTCATGGTTGCTCCAGCGGCGATTGCCGATACTGCGACGCCTCATGGGGCAACGCCACATGGTCCTGATGCAACGGTACCCGCGACGATTTCCCCGGTGGCGGATCATGGGGACCATGGGGTCAAGGAGGACGCCGGGACATCCCATTCGGCAGCGGGACATGGGCATGCGGCAACCGCGGAGGATGCGGGCGGGCATGGAGAAGCGACCGGGGGTGGGCATGACGACCATGGGGCGGGAGGATCCCATCGACATCCTGGATTGCCTGCGGAATATCTTTGGGGAAGCGTGTCGGTCATGGCGGGAATCCTGCTGTGGGGCCTTTTGGCCGGGGCTCCTCGCGAGCGGACGGTGCGGACCTATGATTTGGCGGATGCGCCGGTGATGGGCGGCTTGATCCGAAAAATGACGCGGACCCCCCGATTCCTGGTTACGTTAAGGTCATTATCGTTACTTGTATTCCTCATCGTTGTCTTTGCCGGTTTGTGGGGCACCACGTTGCCGGAGCGCAATCTGGCGACCTTTTTTGTTTGGAACCTGTGGTGGCCGTTGGTGGTGGTCTCGGTCTTTTTTCTGGGGACGGCATGGTGTGCCATTTGTCCGTGGGATACCCTGGCCTCGTGGCTGGTACGGGGGCGGTTGTGGCGGCGGGTGATGCCGCATCCGGGGTTGAACCGCAAGGTGCCCCAGGTATTGCGCACTGTCTGGCCCGCCTTGCTGATGTTCATGGGCTTGACCTGGTTGGAGTTGGGGATCGGGGTGACCACCATTCCGGTGGCGACGGCCCTGATGGCGGTGTTGATGGTGGTCCTGTCCTTTCTTTCGTTGACGATCTTCGAACGCAAGGCTTTCTGCCGCTATTTTTGTCCGGTGGGACGGGCGTTGGGTTTTTATTCGCGTCTGGCGCCGATCGGGGTGCGGTCAAGGGATCAGGCGACGTGCGATACGTGTACGACCATGGAGTGCTACAACGGATCCGCCGAGATCGAACCGTGCCCGACCCATTTGACGATCGGTCGTTTTTCGCAGAATACGTGGTGTCTGTCCTGCGGCAACTGTGCCTTGAGTTGTCCGCACGGAAACGTCACCTGGCGTTTGCGGCCACCGGCTTCGGAGGCACTGGCGGAGGCGCGACCGATGTGGGACGGGGCGTGGTTCATGCTGGCGTTGATGGGGATCACCAGCTTTCACGGGGTGACGATGATGCCTTTCTGGCAGACCTGGATCATCGACCTGGCCCAATGGTTGGGGGAGACGGGGAAACCGATCTTCAGTTTCACGGTGGGGATGATGGGTGGGTTTTTGTTTCCGGTGGTGTTGTATACCGTGGCGATTGGGGCGACGCGATTGTTGGTGCCGGCGGGAATGAGTTTTCGCCGAATGTTTGTGACCCTTCCCTTTTCCACGTTGCCGCTCGCCTTCACATACCATCTGTCGCACAACCTGGACCATCTGTACCGCGAGACCGGGGGGACGTTGGAGGTATTGGCCAATCCCCTGGGGACGGGAATGGCGGCATTGACCGATGTGGAACGGCAATCGCGGCTGGCCGGCGGCGGCATGAGTGAACAACTTCTTTTTACCGCCCAATCGGGATTGATGATCCTTGGCCTGTGGCTGGCGGTTCACATCCTGCGCCATCGGGGTTGGAGCGTGCAATCCGGAGGCATTCGTCTGACCGGATGGCGTCTGGCCCCCATGCTCCTGTTTATCGCCGCCATGACCGCATACAATCTGTGGTTGATGGCGCAGAGTATGAGTACCAGGTTTTAATGTGGTCTTTATAGTCATCAGGATGGGTCTGGGAAGGGGAACCCCCTTCCCAGTGGGGGTTTGGGGGCGAAGCCCCCAATGTTTTTGACTTTGCCTTTGATTTTTTTGCCCGAAGGACATCATGAGCAGGATTTCCGCGGAAATGATGCGGGAATCCTGCTTTTCGATCATGATGACCTACCCGTATGTCTGGGGGGCCATTGCGGCGGACCCGGTTCGGATCACGATGGGCTGGCTGCCGCGATCAAAGCGTTGGCCCCTTTGGGAT
>JADGCV010000018.1 GCA_015228815.1 Magnetococcales bacterium
GTCCGTGATCATCTGAAGCGGGTGCGTGAATACAAGGAGTTCTATGAAGGCGAAGGTGGCGCACGGGTCATGGGCGCTGTGGCCGGCATCCTGATCGATAAGGATGTCGATCGATTTGCCATGAATGAAGGGCTGTTCGTCATCGTCCAGTCTGGCGACAGCGTCAAGTTGGCCAATAATGAAACGTTTGTGCCACGTACCTGGTGACGATGGGTTTTTGCATGGCGGCGGGGATGATGATGTCCTGTCGGCTGTGGGTAAAAGACGTTTCTGATCCCGATGTGGAAAAACTGCGTATGCCGTGATGGTTGCGGTTTGTTGAAAAATCTGGAGGATGATCTTCAGGGTTTTTGTTTTCCTTGCCTGGGGCGAAATGGACAAGACGACACAACGATCGATGGGAACGGTGGTCGGATGGCATGACAGCCATTGCGCCAGTTCTGTCCTGGTGGATGACAGTGGCAGGATCGTGTTTGCTTCCGCCGAAGAACGTTATACCAAGAAAAAATTGCAGAAAGGGATGCCGCGCCTGAGCATGGCCGACCTTCGCCGCCGTTTTCCGTCGTTTTCTGCCGGCGCTCCGACATGCTACGTCGATATGCCTTTGCTGCCCAAGATGGGGCGCAATCTGGAACTGGTCGTGCGCAGTAGGATCCGGGGGCACAACACTTCCAAGAGTCTTGGTTCGTTGTTCGAAACCTGGGGCCGGCGGTTGCTGGGGGGGCGGGGAGGGGGTGTCGTCGGGGCGGATCCAGGTGCCAGCACGGGGGGACTGGGGTTTGATCTTCTGGTGGAACACCATGCGGCCCATGCCGCGAGTGCCTATTATTGTTCCGGTTTTCCCAAAGCCCTGGTGGTGACCCTCGATGGGGTCGGTGATTGTTTGTCGGCGACCGTGTACGAGGGCAGCGGTTCAAGACTGACGAGGAAGGCCAAATATTTCTATAACGACATGCCCCTCGGAGCCAACTATGAGGTCCTGACCGGTCTGTTGGGATTCAATCCTGACCGTCATTGTGGCAAGATCACCGGCCTTTCCGCCCGGGGTCGGCCCGATTCAGCCTGCCTGACCGCGGTGTCGCGATTTTTTGCCGATTCCTGGAGGTGGGGAGAAAAAAACTGGTTCGACCGCCTTCACGATGAAAATGAAGACAAGGTGTTGCAGGAATTGCGACAGTTGCGTCGGACCCGTCTGGGGGGGGTCCGGCAGGAGGACCTTGCCTGGGCCATCCAGGAGGATACGGAACGGCGCACCCTGGCATTGATCGCCGAGCATGCGCCGATCGACCTGAGCCATACCGATATTTGCCTGGCGGGGGGTGTTTTCGCCAACGTTCGGGTCAATCAGAAGGTCAAGGAGTTGGGATTTCGCAATGTGTTCGTTCAGCCGGCCATGGATGATGGCGGATTGTCGCTGGGGGCGGCGTTGTATCATTTGGGGATGAATTGTGGGGTGCCGCCCCGCCGTCTGGATCATTGTTTTCTCGGTCCCTCCTTCGACGAGGAGGAGATGCGCGAGGCGATCGAGCGTCGCGGCCTGGCCTGGGAAAAGGTCGAAAATATTCAGTTTGCGATTGCCCGTCTGGTCGCCCAGGGACAGGTGGTGGCCCGATTCGATGGCGCCATGGAGTTTGGACCACGGGCCTTGGGCAACCGTTCGATTCTCTACCACACGGTCGATCCCTCGGTGAACGCATGGCTCAACAAACGCCTGGCCCGGACAGAGTTCATGCCATTCGCCCCGGCGACACTGATCGAGAAGGCAGGGGATTGTTATTTGAACATCGATGGTTGCGCCCATACCGCCGAGTTCATGACCATCACCTTCGACTGCACCCCCCAGATGAAACGAAGCTCTCCCGCGGTGGTTCATGTCGATGGTACCGCCCGCGGGCAACTGGTCGATTCCCGGGTCAATCCAGGTTTTCATGAAATATTGACCGAATATGAAAAGCTGTCCGGGATTCCATCGCTGGTGAACACCAGTTTCAACATGCACGAGGCCCCTATTGTTGCCACTCCCGACGATGCCGTCACCTCGTTCCTTGATGGGCGGCTTGACTGTCTGGCGCTCGGGCCGTTCCTGGTGCGATCACGGGATGCAAGTCGGTAGCATGAACGTGTCAATTACTGAAGCAAATACAAGATAAAAATCATTAAAGAAAAAAAGACAATCAAAAAATCTTGCCATCCTGGGTGAAAGGGAGTGCTCGGGGGGACGGGGAGTCCTGACAGGATGCCCTGATCGCGCAAACGTTGTTCTTGTCTGGCCATATCCACCTGCATTGCATCGAGCAGGGCGCCGCCGCGCTGGCTCCACTGAGTCATGATGGCCATCCATCCCTTGAGATGGGGGGGGTGGGGGGGGAGTGTACGGGTGGCGGACGCGAGGGTCACCAAACGACCGACGCATTCAATGGTCCATGACAGCAGAGCCGCCCAGCGCATGACCGGGATACCCCATCGTTGCAAAACGCCAAACAAGCCACACATCCCGGCGATCAAATCTTCCGTCGTCGAAACCCGGACCAGGGTCCAGGCAAGAATGGCCATGAGACCCAGCCTCAGGGACTGTTGGCCACCGACCATGAGCCCTTCCCGGCTGGGCCATTCGGAGAAGGGCAACACGGCGCTGCCCGGGATGAAAAACCCGTGCAGAAGAAAAAGAGCAAGGAAGAAAAAACGCAGTTTCCGCAAAGGGTAGAGCAGGGCTGGAATGCTCATGCCTGCGAGCCGGGGGAAAAGACAGATGCCACCGATGGCAATCCACCATCCAATCTGGTGCCATGATCCCCGGGTGAGGGGAACCAGCATCAAAAAAAAAGCCAACAGACGGCTTCTCGGATCGCAACGGCGGAAAAAACAATCATGATGACTTGTGGCGTCTGTTTCATGGGAACGGGGCATCGGTGTCAGGAGAGCACCTTGACCCCTTTGAGCCAACCGTCGAAATAATTGACGTTCGCCGTGGCAATCTGGCTGGCGTGTTCCTTGACATCATCCCAATCCATCATGTCTTCGCTCCAGCGTTCGATGGCGTAGGAATTTTGTTGAAACAGGGGCAGGGTATCCTCCTTGAGGGAACGTTCGACATCGCCATCGAACAACCGCATGGCAAAGTGTTCTGCCCGATGCCGGGCGATGATTTCGACGGGGATGCTCCAGAGGGAGCGGTCCGGCATGGTGACGGTCAGCGTTTTTTTCATGTCTGCCTGTCCATTGGAAGTAGTGGTTTCACGATGACCCAGCAAGGATTCAGGAATGTTTCCCAGTTTTCTCTGGAACGAAGGTTGATCGGGGCCTGCGCTTTTTTTTTCCACGGGTGGCGTCCCAGCGTTCGAGGAGGTGGCAATTGTCCCGCATGGAGGACAGTTGCATGAGCGATACCAGGGAAGCGAACTGGGCGCGCCGGTTTTCGTCCATGGCCACGAAAATAGTGACCTTGGCGGTTCGCACGACGCGGCAGGGAAAGCGATGCACCTTGGAATCGAAGCGGAGTTCGACCCACCCCTCCTGATCGGCGTTGATGGTATCGGGAACGGAGTCGAGTTTCAAGGCAACTCCACCCAGGCTGACATCCTGACTGAAACCGGAAAGTCGCCGCCTTCCGTCTTCCAGGACGAAGGTCATGGGGATGGTGGCTGTTTCCCTGGGCCATTGTCTGCGTGATGATGTGGACGAGGATGGGGCTTCGGATGAGGCATCACGATCCTTGGGCGGGTTCATTCATGGCTTTCGATCGGAAACGGGTGGGCACTGAAGAGACACTATCCTGGAAGATTGCAAAAGACAAGAATTTTGCAATCCGATGGTCCCTGACGTGGATGATCGAGTTCATGGTTGTATTTTTTTCAATCTGATGGCGGCGGGATCCAGCGTTTCCTCACTGGAGCGGTTATAGGTGAATTCCAGGGTCTTTTCGCCGCGCAATATTTTGAAACGCATTGTCTGGGCGGTATTCAGCCGTCGCAGGGCCTGCATTCCTTTTTCATACGAATCAAGGTGTTCCCCATTGAGCCAGGTGACGACATCTCCCGGCTGGAGACCGAATCGACCGAGGAACCCCTCATCCTGACCGTGGCCGAGGCGAACGCCGATCAGTTTGCCGTTTTGTTCTGCCGGATCCAGGCGTACCAGTCGCAGAACCTCTTCCGGTTTTTCGGTGAAGGTTTGCCATACCCGGCTGACCTCGCGCTGTTGTTCGACGCGCGCCCGGAAACGGGCCAGGATTTCCCTTTGTCCTTCATCGGGGAGGCGGATTTGTTCCCGTTGTCCCTTTCTCAGGATGACGACTCGATCTCGAAGAATGGCGATCAGCCGTCCCTCTTCAGGCAAGGGTGATCCAATCCTGCGTATTCGTTCCTGACCGAACGGGTCGAGGAACGCCGCCAGACTGCGGGAAGGATCGTCGTGATGGAGGACGCCGATGAGGAGGAGGCTGATCGGGGAAATGGGCAGGGCATCGAGTTGGTCCTGACTCATTCCCAGGGGGACATCCCTTTTGATGCGAGGCTCGCCAAAGAGGGGACCGAGCCAATCCAATTCCGGGGTGATCCGGGTGACCAGGGGGGTGGTCCAATCGTTTTCGGAACGGGATGCCGTAACCGCGTCGCTGCCTTCGTTCCATTGCGATCGTTCCCAGATCAGCCAGGTCATGGCGGCCAGTTCCCGGCTGATGGCGAGGATTAGGAGGAGATGGACCAGTTTCTTTGCCACATGAAGTCCTCGGGGATGAAACAATAACGGGATGGATGGGGAGAAAGGGTCTGGGACGATGATCCTGAAAATCGCTGTCGATCAAGGGAACAGAGGTTTGGCGGCATCCTGGGTCGCCAGGATGACACCACATCCGGGCGTTTCGAGGAGGTCGATCCGATCCAGTTGTGGCAGCAGGGGCGCGGTTTGGCTGTGGATCCATCGGGCCAGGGACAGGCAATCGTTGTCTTCGAGACCGTTGAGTTCATGCAGAGGGTGATGATCCAGGAGGGAAAAAACGGGGAGGAACAGCCTTTTGACATCGCCAAAATCGACGGTCCAACCCAGAATTGCATCCAGGGAAGCGCTCAGGTGCAAACGGAGGGTGAACGTATGGCCATGAAGCCGATGCAGGGGATCTTCCCGTGATACCCGGGCAAGACGCACGGCGCTGTCGAGGGTGAATTCCTTCCAGATTCGATGGTGTTGTCCATCGAAGGATGTTCCACTGCTCGCTGTTTCAAGGACCGTGACCCGAAAGCGTTCCGGCAGGCGTCCTTCAAGGCGTTGCCAGATCCAGCCGGCCAGCATTTCGCTGGTTGGATTTTCCAATCCGGGGATTTCGTTGAGACAGTGCGCATGCAATTGACGCTGCAAGGGGTGCCAATGGCGGTCGATGTCGTCCGGGTCGAAGGGTGTCATTTGTGTGGAAGCATTGCCATCGACATGGATGATGACGCGGAAGCCATGGCCATGCATGCGACCGCACGGATGACCGGGCGGTACATGGGGCAGGCGGTGGGCGGCTTCGAAGGAAAAAAGGCGCCAGGGATGGGCATGAAGCCGTCCATCCAGGGAGACTCCGGCATTCCAGGTGCTTTGGAGGCCGACCATGTCGATTCCGGGCCAGTCCAGATGATCCCGGATCCACCGGGCAAGGCGTTCATCGGTGGGATCGGTCACAAGATCATTGAGAAACCGATGATCCAGGGGGGCGACGCATTCATGCGACAACCGGCCAAGGTGCGCCACTTCGGTTCCGGGAGGAACGGACCCCGCGATTGGGGGACGGGCGCGAACCTGAACGACAAAGCCATGACCATGAACGCGCCCCTGTCGATGTCCCTGCGGCAGGGAATCGATTCGGCGTGCCGCGTCGAACCGGGCCATCGTTGTGTAAAACAAGGATTCTTTCATGGAAGGATTGGCGCCCGAGTCTCCAGATAACGGGAATAACCTTCAGACCTGATGCGGCAGGCGGGGCACGTTGCGCAACCATGGCCCCAGGAGTGCCATTGGCCTCGATCACCAAGATAGCAAGTATGCGTATGGATCCGGATCAGGTCAACCAGTTCCATTCCGCCAAGGGATTCGGCGAGGGCCCAGGTTTGTTGTTTGGTCCGCCACATCAACGGGGTATCGATGCGTATCCTGGAGGCCATGCCGATGTTCAAGGCGACCTGCAATGCCTTGATGGCATCATCCCGGCAGTCGGGATATCCGGAATGGTCGGTTTCGCACATGCCACCGATCAGGATTCCGATTCCAAGGCGATGGGCCAGGGCTGCCGCCAGGGTCAGAAACAAAAGATTTCGTCCGGGGACGAAGGTATTGGGCAACCCCGAGGCCAACGGTTCGATCTCCATGTCCCGGGTGAGGGCAGTCGCGCTGATCCGACCCAGGGCTGGGATGTCGATCAGATGATCGCTGCCAAGGCGCTCGCTCCATTTGGGAAATCGTTCGGCCAGCAAACGCCGCAGGGTATCCCGGCAGGACAGTTCGATGGCATGCCTCTGTCCATAGGAAAAGCCGACGGTTTCGACCCGGTCGTGGCGTTGGAGCGCCCATGCCAGGCAGGTCGTTGAATCCTGCCCCCCCGAAAACAGGACCAGGGCCCCGGAACGATCGGCCTCGCGTGAAGCTGAATTCAGGTCTTCCGGAGGGGGCGGGATCATGGACCGACAGCCAAGGCTCGGGTTGGTGGACGAACGCGAATCGACCTATTCGTATTCCTTGTATTTGCAGATTGCAACCCCGCACACCTGAATTTCTCCTTTGACCTCGATCAGGGGATACCGGGAGTTGAGCGGTTTGAGGTATTGCTGGTTGCTGTGATGGATCAATTGTTTGAAGGTGGGCCGGTTGTTTCCTTCGCGGGCGATCAGGAACTGGTTGTGGGAGCCTTTCTTCGTCGGATCGATGACGATGATTTCTCCCTCGTGAAACTCGGGTTCCATGGAGTCGTCGGGAACCTTCATGGCGAAGCACCGCTCGCTGGCCTTGGGGGCGACCGGTACCCATGAGAGGACCTCGGGGATGAACGCTTCTTTGGGCAGGCCGCAATATTTGGCCAGCGCGTCCCAGGAGATCAGGGGGATCCGGGCGATGAGGGGATAGGAGCGGCTGGATTCCCCCTGTTCGTCATCAAACTCCTTCCGTGAGGAGGAATAGGGGGAGCCGCCGGCGAGTTCCATTTCTCCGCGACCGGTATCCAGCCAGATGGGATCGACACCACAGGTCAGGGCGATGGCGATCGTCTTGCGCGAGGAACGGGACCCGCCCCCTTCCAGCTTGTGGATTGCCGTCTGACTGATCCCAACCTTGTCTGCAAGTTCCTTTTGAGTCAGGCCGGCATGCTTCCTGGCCAGTTTGATCCGTTCGTTCAGGGTGCTGTTCATGGGAATGGCTCTTTAGGTTGGTATTCTTTGCGCGCAACTCAATGTTTGTATCGGACAAACCTAAATTTTCCAACGGCGCCCTTTGTGTACCAGGGCGGTGTTTGAAATATACATGCCTCACGAGCAAAATACAACGCTATCCGAAAGCAAAGAAGAATGGAAGCTGTTTTCGGTCAATCTGACTCCTCTTCGATCGACTGAATGCGCTTCTTGAGCATTGATGATACGGTATTTTGCCGACTTTCGATTATAAAAATTTTATTTCTTTGTCGGTGCGGATGATCAACGAGTGTTTTTTTTGTTGTGATTACAGAAGATGGGCCATTCGCAGGGGCCGTTGCCGTGGCAAACATGTCGGTATGCTGACGCATGTGTGTGGACACCCGTGGCGAGAATTGAATGAAATATAAAAATAGTATTATATTTCAATATATTACAATAAAATTGCAAAAATGGTTCATCTTGTGCATGATCCTGTCGGATTCCATAATGTCGCGCCGAGGAGCCAGATCATGCCTGTACTGAAACTTCACAAGGAACGGAACCGATTCATGTTGAAGGATGGGGAAACCGTTCTTTTGGAGGGAATCAGCAGGCAACAGTTGCTCAAACTGTTGCCACGGCTTAAATCAAGAGGCTTTGTCGTTGATAATGTTGGTCTTCTTCAAGGAAAGGTGTAACATGGACGTCATTTTGCCGCCGTCGAGGAATGTCCGAATCCGTCGCGAGGAGTTTCTGGGCCGGGTCGAGCAGGTTTCGGGCGTGTTGGGTTTGAACGTTTCGATGTCAATCGACAACGCACAGGAGCCCTTTGAGGTAGCGTCCCTCGGGAAAGGCAAGGGCAACGGGATGGTCCGGCGCTGGACCCAGGCGACGTTGAATCAACGCATTGCGTCCGGCGTCAATGGCGGCATCCGCAACCACCTTGGCAAACAGCTCTTCCGGCATGCGACCCGAGCAGGAGAAGGTCCAAAGGCGACCTCCGGGGGCCAGTAGGCGAAAGGCCAGCCAGTTGAGGTCCTTGTAGGCCCGGGCCGCGCGTTGTACCCCTCCCTGGGAATCGGCCAGTTTTGGCGGGTCCAGGACGATCACATCGAAGTCACGGTGTTGATCGCGCCATTCCCTGAGTTTGTGGAAGGCGTTTGCCTTGCAGTATTCGAAGCGGTCCGCGGGCAGATGGTTTTGCCGTGCGTTTTCTTCGGCGAGGCTCAGGCAGCCGGGGGCGCTGTCCAACTGGACTACATGTCCGGCCCCTGCGGCCATGGCATTGAGTCCAAAGCCTCCCGAGAATGAAAAAGTGTTGAGGAAGCGCGTTCCGGAGGATTCCTCCCGGATCAGGAAACGGTTGTCTTTCTGATCGAGGTAGAACCCGGTTTTATGACCGCGCCAGGGATCGACGGCATAGGTCAGGCCGTGTTCGAGGATGGTGATTTTCTCGGGAGGGGCTTCGCCCCGGAGGGGACCGGTCGATTCCGGCAATCCTTCCCGGGCGCAGGCTTCGCCGTCGGTTCGTTCGAGCAGGCCCCTGGCTCCGGTCACTTCCAGCAACAGTGTCGCAATCACATCCTTCCATTGCTGTGCTCCGGTGCTGGTGAACTGTCCAACCAGCCAGGAACCATAGCGATCCACGGTGACTCCCGGCAGACCGTCCGATTCGGCGTTGACCAGACGGAGGGCCGAGGTTTCCGGGGCCTCCTTCATCATCGGGCGTCGCCGGTCGAGGCAACGTTCGAGTCGCTCGCGGAAAAACGCGGGGGCGATGTGTTCATCGGGATTGAAGCTCCAGATGCGGGAGACAATCTGCGATTGACCCGAAAAGGCCCCCCATCCCAACCGTTTGCCTCGAAAATCAAGGATGGCGATCGATGCTCCCTGACCGGGTGCTCCTTCGATGCGGGCGACGGCCCCGGAAAAAATCCACGGATGACGCCGTGTGACCGATTTTTCACGGCCCTCCTTGAGCGTCAGGGTCGGGGTCAATGGGAGACCATCCGGCCCAAGGCCCGTCCGCCGAGTATGTGGACGTGGATGTGAAACACCTCCTGTCCGCCATCCCCTTTGGTATTGATGATGGTTCGATATCCCGAGGCGCCGAGGCCCAGTTCCCGGGCGATGTGGGCGGTCCGTTCCATCAGGTGTCCCAGAAGAAGGCGATCCTGGGGGGTGACGGCGTCAAGGCTTTCCCGATGCTTTTTCGGGATGACGAGGACGTGGACCGGGGCCTGGGGGTGGATGTCGTGAAAGGCCAGCACCTCTTCGTCCTCGTAAACTTTTCGTGCCGGGATCGTTCCCGCGACGATTTTGCAAAAGAGACAGGAATCATTCATGGTTCGTTCCTTGTTTTCCGGTGGGATCGACCTTGGGACCTTCCGGTCTCCGTGCGTCGGTCGTCTGGTGACGGCGGATCAATTCATCCATGATCACGTCGGGATGGATGTCCAGGTGGGCCAGCATCACCAGGGTATGAAACCAGAGGTCGGCGGTTTCATGCACGATCTCCTGGTGGTTTCCGCGGCTTGCGGCCAGAAGGGTTTCGACTGCCTCTTCTCCGACCTTTTTCAGAATGTGCTCCAGCCCCTGCCGGTGCAGGCGGGCAACGTAGGAGGATTCATCGGCTGAATGTTTGCGTGTGACCAGCAGATTGTACAACGAATCGAGAAAAAGGGCGCGGTTTGCGGGTGCGGTCATTGCCTGCCGTAGATTTCATTGGGATCTTTCAGGGGGGGGGCGATTTCCACCCATTCTTTTTCCCGGGCTTCCAGGTAAAAACAGTTTTTGCGGCCTGTATGGCAGGCGACTCCGATCTGATCCACCAGAAGCAGAAGGGTATCCCGGTCGCAGTCGGTGCGGATCGCCTTTATTTTTTGCACATGGCCTGAGGTTTCACCCTTTTTCCAGAATTGTTTGCGCGAACGGGACCAGTAACAGGCGACACCGCTTTGAATGGATTCGGTCAGGGAGTCACGGTTCATCCAGGCCATCATCAACACCATGCCGGTGTCGTATTGTTGGGAGATGGCGGGGATCAGGCCATCGGCGTTGAATTTCAGGGAATCCAGATCGGGCAGTTCTTTCATGTGTTCCTCATGAGCGGACTTCCACTCCGTGGTTTTTCAGAAACACCTTGCATTCCGGAATGGTATGTTGGCGAAAGTGAAAAATGGAGGCGGCAAGGACGGCGTCGGCGCCGCCTGCCTGGAGGCCTTCGAGCAGGTGGTCGAGGGTGCCGACCCCTCCCGAGGCGATGACGGGGATGGAGGTGGCCTCGGCGATGGCCCGGGTCAATGGAATGTCGTAGCCTGCCTTGGTTCCGTCGCGATCCATGGAGGTCAGAAGGATTTCACCCGCTCCGTATTCTTCCATGCGCCGTGCCCAGTCCACGGCGTCCAGACCGGTTGGTTTGCGGCCTCCGTGGGTGAAGATCTGCCAGCGGATGGGGTGGCCAAGGTTATCTTTTTCGACGCATTTGGCATCGATGGCCACGACAATGCATTGAGCGCCGAAGCGGTTGGCTGCTTCTCGGACGAATTCGGGGCGGAATACCGCCGCGGTATTGATTCCCACCTTGTCGGCGCCGGCGTTGAGGAGGCGGCGGATGTCGTCGTTGGTCCGGATTCCGCCGCCGACGGTCAGGGGGATGAACACTGCGTCCGCCGTCCGGCGCACGACATCGAGGATGGTATCGCGGTTTTCGTGCGAGGCGGTGATGTCCAGAAAGGTGAGTTCGTCCGCCCCTTCCTGGTCATACCGTTGTGCTGCTTCCACCGGGTCGCCGGCATCGACGAGACCTTCGAACTGGACCCCTTTGACGACCCGTCCTTCACGGACATCGAGGCAGGGGATGATTCTTTTGGCGAGCATGATCGGACGCTTTCAAAATGGGCGCGGCGGTAATGACGTATGATGGATCATCGTAGAGTCAGACATGGTGGATTTTTTTTCTTTCCCGTACCCGGTGTGCCGCATCCTTGAATGACAGCCGGCCATCATAAATCGCCTTGCCGGTAATCACTCCCGAAATGCGCCCCCCGGAGGCGAAGGGTCCGCAATGGGCAAGGACCGCTTCGATATCATCCATTCCCGCCACTCCCCCCGAAAGGATCACGGGTATGGAAATGGCCTGGGCCAGGGCGATGGTTGCCGGAAGATTCGCTCCCGTCAAGGCGCCATCGCGGGCGATGTCGGTAAAGATGACCTCCGCCACCCCCGCGTCCTCGAATCGTCGGGCGAGGGCAGTGGCGTCCATATCGGTCACTTCCGACCACCCCTGGATGGCCACCTTGCCGCCGCGGGCATCGATTCCCACGGAGATGCGACCGGGAAACTGGCGGCAGGCCTCCTGAACCAAAGCGGGATTGCGGCAGGCGATCGTCCCCAGGATGACACGAAAGATTCCCATGTTCACGAGCGATTCGATGGTGTGCAGATCGCGAATGCCACCTCCCAGTTGCATCGGAATGGAAATCGTTTCGAGGATGGCCGCGACTGCCTGTTGATTGACCCGGACCCCGGCAAATGCCCCATTGAGGTCCACGACATGAAGACGCAACGCCCCCTCGTCCTGCCAGCGCAGGGCCATGGCGCCCGGGTCGTCGGAATAGACGGTGTCGCGGCGCATGTCCCCCTGGAACAGGCGGACGCACTGACCGTCCTTGAGGTCGATGGCGGGAATGACGATCATGGTCAGGGGCTCCAGGTGATGAAGTTTTTCAGCAGTTCGAGTCCAGCCGCCTGGCTTTTTTCCGGGTGGAACTGGGTGGCGAACAGGTTGTCCCGGGCACAGGCGGCCAGGAACGTCATGCCGTAATGGCTTTCTCCGGCGATCATGTGCCGATGGTCGGCAACGGCATGGAAGGAGTGGACAAAATAGAAGAATGTATCCTGCCGGATCCCTTGCCATAACGGATGGGGGGTCGTTTGATGGACCCGGTTCCATCCCATGTGGGGCACCTTGAGGAAAAGAGACGGGTTGCCGGGATCGGGCATGGTGCGGGGAAAGCGGATCACCTTGCCCGGAAACAGTCCCATTCCGGGGTGGATGCCGAATTCGTGTCCTTCCGAGAACAGGAGTTGCATTCCGACACAGATGCCAAGGAACGGTTTTCCTTTTTGGATGTGTTCGCGGACGGGTTGCAGCAATTGGGCCTGTTCCAGATTGGCGCGGCAGTCGCCGAAGGCGCCGACTCCGGGCAATACGATCCGGTCGGCCTGGAGGATTTCCTCGGGATGGTGGCTGATCCGAACGGTCCCCCCCGATTTTTCCAGGGCCTTGGCCACGGAACGAAGATTGCCGGAACCATAGTCGATGATGGTGATCATGATGATCCTTGCTGGCAGGATGCGAGGCTCTAAAGCGTTCCCTTGGTGCTCGGAATGTCGGAGGCCCGCGCCGGGTCACGCGCACATCCCTGACGCAGCGCCAGGGCCAATGCCTTGAAACAGGACTCGATGATGTGGTGGCTGTTCTCGCCATGCAGATTTTCGACATGCACCGTCATCCCGGCATTGCCGGCAAACGCCACGAACCACTCCTTGAACAATTCAGTGTCGAACGATCCCACCTTTTGCGTCGGAAACGATACTTTCCATGACAAACCGGGACGGTTGGACAAATCGACCACGACGCGGGACAGCGATTCGTCAAGGGGAACATGGGCCGACCCGAAACGGACGATGCCCCGCCGATCCCCAAGGGCTTCGCGAAAGGCTTGTCCCAGGGCGATTCCGACGTCTTCCACCGTATGATGGTCATCGACATGATTGTCGCCGCGGGCGTCGATTTCAAGGTCGAACAGTCCATGACGGGCCAGTTGATCCAGCATGTGATCGAGAAAACCAACGCCGGTATCGATGCGCGAACTCCCCCGTCCATCGATGGACAGGGAAATCGAGATGGAGGTTTCGGCGGTTTTTCGTTGAATGGAGGCTCGGCGGATCATGGACGTTGTTTCAATCGAATGTCGATGCTGCGTTGATGCGCGGTCAACCCCTCGGCTGCCGCCAGCCGGGCTGCCGCCGGTCCGATGGCCTCCAGGGATTGGCGGGTGCAACCGATGATGCTTGATCGTTTGATAAACTCATGAACCCCCAGGGGGCTTGAAAACCGGGCGGTGCGCGAGGTTGGCAAAACATGATTGGGACCGGCGATGTAGTCGCCGATCGGTTCGGGGGTGAATCTGCCCAGGAAGATGGCCCCGGCATTGTCGATGGAATCGATGAGTTCCTCGGGGTGTGCCACTGCCAGTTCCAGATGCTCCGGAGCCATTCGCGAAGCGATGCGGCACGCTTCCTCCAGGGACCGGGCGATGATGATCGCTCCATGATCGGCCAATGCCTTGCGGCAGATTTCCTGTCGTTGCAACGTCGCCAGATGATCTTCGAGGGCGGCGACGACCCGGAGCGCGACATCGGCCTGGTCGGTGATCAGAATGGATTGGGCGCTGGCATCGTGTTCCGCCTGGGAGAGCAGATCGGCGGCAAGCCATGACGGATCGTTGGCGCCGTCGGCGATGATGAGTATTTCCGAGGGCCCGGCGATCATGTCGATCCCGACATGCCCGAAGACCTGCCGCTTGGCCGTGGCGACATAGATGTTGCCCGGACCGACGATCTTGTCCACGGGCCGGAGGGTCGCGGTGCCAAAGGCCAGGGCGGCGATCGCCTGGGCGCCACCGATGCGATGGATCTCATCGACCTGGGCGATCCGGGCGGCGGCCAGAATCAGGGGATTGATGCGTCCCTCCGGGGTCGGCACCGTCATGACCAGTTCCCGTACACCCGCGACCCGGGCAGGAATTGCATTCATGAGAACCGAGGAGGGATAGCTGGCAAGACCGCCGGGAACATAAAGCCCGACCCGGTCGAGGGGGCGCAACCGTTGTCCGAGGGTGGTTCCATGGGGATCGACGAAGGTATGCACGCCCATGGGGGGCATTTGCCAGACATGATAATCGCGAATGCGCCGGGCTGCCAGTTCCAGGGCTTCGAGGTCCTTGGAATCGCATTGACCCATTGCCTGATCGATCTCTGTGTCGTCGAATCGAAGTGTCCCTCGGGAATGGTCGATGCGGTCGAATCGTGCGGTCAATCGCGCCAGGGCGGTGTCGCCTTCGCGGCGGACTTGCTGGATGATGTCGGCGACGGTGGCTTCGATATCGGCGACCCGATCCTCGTTCCACTGTCCAAGACGGTCCAGTTCGAGCGCAAATCGGGGATCGCGGGTGTCGAGAAGGCGAATGGGAAAGTCGTTCATCATCTGACCCGTGTACAACCCGTTGACCGAATGATCGTATCCATGACAAGGCGAAACAAAAAAACACGCATGGATCATGCGTGCGACAAAGCGGGACTAACCGCTGATTCTTTGAATGTCGGCGTTCAAGGCGCGAAGTTTTTCCTCGATGCGCTCGTAGCCGCGATCGATATGATAGACCCGGGAAATGAGGGTTTCCCCTTCGGCGGCGAGTCCCGCCAGGACGAGCGATGCGGAGGCGCGCAAGTCGGTCGCCATGACCGGGGCGCCGATGAGGCGCCGGGAACCGCGGACATGGGCGGTATTGCCCCGGACACGAATGTCGGCCCCCATCCGTTGCAGTTCGGAAACATGCATGAAGCGGTTTTCGAAAACGGTTTCGGTGACGATTCCCGTTCCGCGGGCAAGGCTGTTGAGGACCAGCATTTGCGCCTGAAGGTCGGTGGGGAAGCCGGGGTAGGGGGCGGTTTCCAGGTCGGCGGCCTCGATGTCACCGCTGCAACGGACGCGGATGGTGTCGCTGTCGGGTTCCTCGATGATGGCGCCCATGTTTTTCAGTTTGTCGATGGGGGCGCGGAGGGTTTCGGCGCTTGCGTTGGTCAGAAGGACATCTCCCCGGGTCAGGACGGCGCCGATCATGAAGGTTGCCGTTTCGATGCGGTCGGGGATGATGGCATGACGGCATCCTTGCAGGTGATCGACCCCTTCGATGATGATGGTGCTGGTCCCGGCGCCGTGAATTCTGGCCCCCATGGCGGTCAGACACTGGGCCAGATCGACGACCTCGGGCTCGCGGGCGGCGTTTTCGAGGAGCGTTTCCCCCTTGGCGAGCGTTGCCGCCATGAGCAGGTTTTCGGTTCCGGTCACGGTCACCGGATCGAAGGTGAAGCGGGCGCCATGGAGGCGTTTGGCGCGGGCGCGTATGTAGCCGCCACCCAGTTCGATGTCGGCCCCCATCGCCCGCAGTCCCTGGATGTGAAGGTTGACGGGACGCGAGCCGATGGCACAGCCGCCGGGGAGGGAGATTTCGGTCTGCCCGTAACGGGCCAGAAGCGGCCCCATGACCAGAATGGAGGCCCGCATGGTACACACCAGGTCGTAGGGGGCGGTAAAGTTGACGATCCGGGAGTTGTCGATCTCGACATCGAGTTTTTCGTCGATGGTGATGGAGGATCCGTGCTGGCCGAGCAGTTCCAGCATCGTCGTGACATCCCGGAGATGGGGTATGTTGGACAGGCGCACCCGGCCTGTCGTCAGCAGGCTCGCCGCCAGTGCCGGAAGCGTGGCGTTCTTGGCGCCACTGATCGAGATTGTCCCATTGAGGGGGCGGCCACCACGGACCAGAATTTTATCCATGGGCTGTTATTACAGCAAACTTCGCCCGTGGGCAAGAGTCTCGATGAATTGATTTCATGAAGGCCATCGGTGAAACGGGGAGACATGATTGGGCAAGGGGGGGGGAACGTCGTTGCCGCATTAAGGAATTTTACGTCACCGGTCTGTGGAAAAAGTGGAAAAAAAAATGCTCCCGGTGGATTTTTCATTTTCTTTTGAGCCGGGCTTTCGTAGGATTGCGACCAAACAGGAACGCGGCTCCAATGGCGCTTCCAAATCCTGCCAGGTCATGAGTCCATGCACGGCTCCGGGGAGATTCCTCGGACGGTGCGCATGGGCCATGCGTGGCCAGCCCGATCAGATTCGGTCCGCATCCAGGGGCTTGGGAGGGTTTGGGATGGGGAGCCATCATCAGGCAACTTGCTACAGGGGGTCCGGTCCGGCCCGCCCCCAACCGAGGACAGAGGATATGGCGATACCAATCAAAGCCCTTGAAACGTTGCGTAACCGCCGCAAGGCGATCTCCGAGACGGGTGACGAGGACAAGATCAAGAAACGCCGCGCCAAGGGGTTGATGACAGCGCGCGAGCGTCTGGACCACCTTTTCCAGGAGGGGACCTTCCAGGAATTGGGAGCGCATATCCAGCACCGGTGCAACTTTTTCGGCATGGAAGGGAAAGAAATCCCTTCCGACGGGGTTGTCGTCGGGACCGGGTACGTCGATGGACGGCAGGTTGCCGCCGCCAGTCAGGATTTCCTGGCCATGGCGGGGACTCTTGGCAAGGCGCACGCCACCAAGATCGTCGCCGGGATGGAAATCGCCAAGAAAGTGGGCATTCCCCTGGTCGCCTTCAAGGATTCGGGCGGCGCCCGCATCCAGGAAGCGGTCGATGCCCTGTCGGGGTATGGCGAGGTGTTCTATCAGAACGTCCTCCTGTCCGGGGTGGTGCCGCAGATCGCGGTCATTCTCGGGCCGTGCGCCGGTGGCGCCTCCTATTCGCCGGCCCTGATGGACTTCATCATCATGACCCGCGAAAATGCCCAGATGTTCATCACCGGACCCCAGGTGATCAAGGCAGTCAGCGGTCGTGAATGTTCCATGGACGAGGTTGGCGGCGCCATGATGCACGCCACCGTCAGCGGCAATGTCCATTTTGTCGCCGACGACGATGAGCACGCCATCGAAATCTGCAAGGAGTTGTTGAGCTATCTGCCAAACAACAACACCCAGGACCCGCCCCATCATCCCTATCCCGAACTGGACATGTCCGAGGACCCGGAGATGGAGAAGCTGGTTCCCGAGGACCCCAAGGAGGCGATGGACGTCACCAAGGTGATCGAGCGGCTTGTCGATGACGGGATTTACCTTCAGGTTCACGAACTGTTCGCCCAGAATCTGATTACCTGCTTTGCCCGGATCGAAGGGGTCGTGGTGGGGATCCTGGCCAATCAATCCAAGGTACGGGCGGGTTGTCTGGACATTGACGCTTCCGACAAGGGGGCGCGGTTCATCCGCTTCTGCAACGCTTTCAATATTCCTCTGGTCAATCTGGTCGATGTGCCGGGATTCTTGCCCGGGATTGAGCAGGAGCGGGGCGGGATCATCCGCCATGGCGCGAAATTGTTGTTCGCCTATTCCGCCGCCACGGTCCCCAAGATCACCATCATCCTGAGAAAGGCCTATGGCGGGTCCTACCTGGCCATGTGCAGCCAGGAGCTCGGGGCCGATGTGGTACTCGCCTGGCCGACCGCCGAGATTGCCGTGATGGGTGCCGAAGGGGCGATCAACATTCTGTACCGCAAGGAAATGGACGAGGCCACGGACAAGAGGGCCAAGGCCAAGGAATTGGCTGCGGAATATCGCGACAAATTCGCTTCCCCTTATCTTGCGGCCTCCCGGGGGTACATCACCGACGTGATTGAGCCGGGTCAAACCCGGGGACAGGCGGCCCTTTCATTGAGGAAACTCTTGAGCAAGAGGGACCTCCGGCCGCTGAAGAAGCACGGCAATATTCCCCTTTGACGATCGTCTGAACCGGTTAACTAAGGAAAACGATGATGTTGTCCCAGGTGATTATGAAGTCGTTGTTTGCTTATGGGATGTTGATCGTCATTGCTGGTCTCGTGGCAGTGGTGATCAAGGTCATTGTGGATATTTTTACCCGCATGGGTGAAAAATCCATGGCCGCCACGCCCGCCGTCGTCAAACCGGCACCGAAGGCGGTTCCGGTCCTGGCGGGCGGAATTCCGCCGCACCATCTGGTTGCGATCATCGCGGCCACCCAGACCATGTCGGGAGGCCGCATCCTGAGGATCGAAGATACTGGAGTTGACAAGAGTTGGACATCGGTGGGTCGTTCGATGCAACAATCGTCGCACAACGTCCGTCGCTGATCCATGTAACCGTGAGTACCACTCAATTGCCGAGGATACTGTTGTGAAGCAAAGAAAACTGAGAGTAACGGTTGAGGGTAAGCAGTACGAAGTTCTCGTCGAGGATATCACGGGTGGAGACAAGACCCCGGTGGCTCCGAGAATGGTTTCCAGGGAAGCGCCGGCTGCTGCTCCGGTCGCAGCCCCTCCGCCGCCGAAGGCCGCCGCTCCGGCTGCCGCCGGTGGTCAGGAAGCCCGGATCGCCCCCCTCGCCGGGATCGTGACTGCCGTGTTCGTCAAGGATGGCGATGTCGTCAAGGCTGGAGACCGGGTCGTCGAAATCGAAGCCATGAAACAGAAAAACGAGGTGGTCGCCCATCGCGCCGGGACCGTGAAAGACTTGGCGGTCAAGGTGGGTGACGCGGTGGAGTCCGCTCAACTGTTGATGAACATCGCCTGACCGAAGAGTTTTTTCTCTCCGCGGCGCGGGTGTGCTTTTTCCGGATCGCCGATCGTCTGTTTGCCGATGATTCAGGCGATCCGGGGAATGTTTTGGAGGGAGTTTTTTTTCCGTCCGTTTTGCCGTGGTGTTTCTGGCAGGGGCGTGCGGGAATCTTTGTCGTGGCGGGTCGGTATTGTGCCACCGGCTTTTCTGGTGGATCAGGTCGGATAACGGTTGATCGGGCATTATGGTATCAGGAGGAGCACCGGCGTGGATATTAACCCATTGGATATTTTTCAGGGCATCAGTACATTGGTGTCCTCTTTCGAAAGCCAACCTTCAATCGCTTTCGCCAGACTGTTTCTCATCGCTCTTGGCTGCGTTCTGATTTATCTTGGGCACAAGGGGGTGCTCGAACCTCTGCTGATGGTTCCCATGGGGTTGGGCATGGCGGCGGTCAACGCGGGCGTCATGTTTGTTCCACCTTCCATGAATCTTCCGGAGCAGGGAGACAAGGGAACATTGTTTCTCAACCCGATGATTTCCGAAGGGGAAAAACTGACCTACATACTCCAGGTCGATTTTCTTCAGCCGATTTACATCTATACCTTCTCCAACGGTTTGATCGCCTGTCTGGTGTTCATGGGGATCGGATCGCTCCTGGATGTCGGGTACATCATGGCCCGGCCCTTTCAGAGCATGTTCATTGCGGTGTGCGCCGAACTGGGGACCATCGTGACCTATCCTCTGGGGGTGGCCATCGGTTTGCCCGAGGGGGCGGCCGCCGCCACCTCGACGATCGGCGGGGCGGATGGCCCGATGGTGCTGTTCGCATCCTTGATGCTGGCCCCGGACATCTTTGTCCCGATCACTGTGGTCGCCTATCTTTATCTGGGGCTGACTTATGGCGGGTATCCCTATCTGATCAAGGCGATGATCCCGGAGCATATCCTGGCCATTCCAATGCCGATCGAAAAACCGGTACGGATCACCGCCGGACAGAAGATGGTTTTTGCCATCATCACCTGCATCCTTCTCTGTCTGCTGTTTCCGGTCGCCGCTCCTCTGTTTCTCTCCGTGTTTCTTGGGGTGACCATTCGTGAAGCGGGCCTCAAGGATTTTCATACCCTTTTCTCCAATACCGTGCTTTATGGAGCGACCTTCTTCCTTGGTCTGGTTCTCGGCATTCTTTGCGAAGCTGCGACCATCATGAACCCGGTGGTGCTGCGTCTGCTCGTCCTTGGCATCTTTGCCCTGACCGTGGCAGCCATTGGCGGAATCCTCGGGGGGTATGCGCTTTATTTCTGGTCGGGGAAAAAATACAACCCGGTGATTGGCATTGCGGGAGTCAGTTGCGTTCCGACATGTGCCAAGGTGGCGCAAAAGAGTGTTACCAAAGTAAACCGTGAATGCATCATCCTGCCGCAGGCCATGGGTGCCAATATCAGCGGTGTCATCACCTCGGCCATCCTGGCGGCGGTATTGATCGCCCTTGTGGGGCCGCTCAAATAGAATAAAACGATTTTCGGGAAGTGTACTTCCTGGATGGGTTCAATCTGAAGACTGCCGTTAGCGGCAGTCTTTTTTTTTATTGGTAAAACGTGGATTGGAACCAGAGGATATGAAAAAAAAATGATGGACCTGAGAGGGGGGAACAAGGAAAATATCGCAAACAACAGGATTGGGCGGATGGAAAAAAAATGCCAGGGGCCGGTAAGAGGGGGGGAGAGGGGAACCGGCCCCTGGCCATAGGCGTGTGTAACCACAACCTATGTCAAATGCTCACCTATGAGCCTTCAGGGGCAGATGAAGGGGGGTACGCCTGCCCCTGGCAAGGACAGGAAATGAATTCCCGTCCTTCCGTGAACCGGTGGCGTCCAAGCACCGGCTGAATCGTCTCAAGAATTTCTCTTCAACAAGAGTCTATCAAGACTTGTGCCACATTGAAAAGAATAATGAAAACAACGCTCTGTTGAATAATTTAATTGACGGAAAAAGAAAGTGGAAAATTCTTTTCCGCTGGTCTCGGGGGACAAGGGGATTTCTGAACGGAGGACCATTCCAAGTTGTTGAAAGATTGGATAGTTTTCTGGAGTGGAAAGATTTTTTCCATGAATGTCAAAAAGTGCAAATTTCGACAGGTTGTGTCTCTGGGGTGCATTGGACGGTAGACCGGGGGGATGAATCCCCCCGGGTGGGTGCAGGTCAATAGCGGTAGTGTTCCGGTTTGAAGGGACCGTGGACGGGAACACCGATGTAGGCGGCCTGTTTTTCGGTGAGACGGGTCAGTTTGGCGCCCAGTTTGCCGAGGTGCAAACGAGCGACCTTTTCGTCGAGTGCCTTGGGGAGGATGTAGACGCCGACGGGATATTTGCCGGGGTTGTTCCACAATTCCAATTGGGCCATGACCTGATTGGTGAACGAATTGGACATCACGAAGCTGGGATGACCGGTGGCGCACCCCAGGTTGACCAGACGCCCCTCGGCCAGGACGATGAGCCGTTTGCCATCGGGAAAGATGACATGATCGACCTGGGGCTTGATGTTTTCCCAGGTAAGATTGCGGATGCCGGCGATGTCGATTTCCGAGTCGAAATGGCCAATGTTGCAGACGATGGATTGATCCTTCATGGCATCCATATGCCCGCGGGTGATGACGTTGACGTTGCCGGTGGCGGTGACGAAGATGTTGGCCAGGGGGGCGGCATCCTCCATGGTGACCACGCGGTAGCCTTCCATGGCCGCCTGCAAGGCACAGATCGGATCGATTTCGGTGATCCATACGGTGGCGCCCAGGCCACGAAAGGCCTGGGCGCATCCCTTGCCGACATCGCCGTAGCCGCACACCACCGCGATCTTGCCGGCGATCATGACATCGGTCGCCCGTTTGATACCATCGACCAGCGATTCGCGGCAGCCGTACAGGTTGTCGAATTTGGACTTGGTCACCGAATCATTGACATTGAAGGCGGGAACTTTCAGCACCCCCTGGGCGGCCATTTCATTGAGGCGGTGGACTCCGGTGGTTGTTTCCTCGGAGATGCCGCGCACCTGGGCCATCAGATCGGCGTATTCGGGGCGATGCATGACGATGGTCAGGTCGCCGCCGTCATCGAGGATCATGTTGGGGGTCCATCCGTTGGGACCGCGGATCGTTTGTTCGATGCACCACCAGAATTCCTCTTCGGTTTCCCCCTTCCAGGCGAACACCGGGATTCCGGCCTGGGCGATGGCGGCGGCGGCCTGGTCCTGGGTGGAAAAAATGTTGCAGGAGGACCAGCGTATTTCGGCGCCCAGGGCGACCAGGGTTTCGATCAGGACGGCGGTCTGGATGGTCATGTGCAGGCAGCCGGCGATCCGCGCCCCCGCCAGGGGTTTTTTGCCGGCATACTCTTCGCGCAGGGCCATGAGACCGGGCATTTCGGTTTCGGCAATGGCGATTTCCTTGCGTCCCCAGTCTGCCAGGGAAAGATTGGCAACTTTGTAATCGTTTTGCGGCGTGGTTTTCACTCGGGGTTGTGTACTCATGGTTGTTTTTATCCTCGGAACGATAATGAACGATGATGGGGTGGGTGGCGACGGTCCCCAAGGAAAAAAGCGTGGAAGTCTGGATACAAAGGGCTGTACGGTGGCTACGGAAGGTGTTCGAGTCGTGGAGGAAGCGCCCTCCGACCACCTTTCCGGGGTGGGATATGTTCCACTCCCGGGAAAGTGGCGGGGCGATCGGTCTTTGGGACTCTAAAGACCCGATGATTGGCGGATGGCTGCGGCCTTGTCGGTCCTTTCCCAATAAAATTCTGGCAACTCGCGGCCAAAATGGCCGTAGGCGGCGGTTTTGCGGTAGATGGGGCGCAAAAGGTTCAAGGTTTGAATGATGGCTTTCGGGCGCAGGTCGAAATGTTCGCGGATCAATGCCTCGATGTTTTCATCGGCGATTTTGCCGGTGCCGAAGGTGTTGACCATCATCGAGACCGGTTTGGCGACGCCGATGGCATAGGCAACCTGGACCTCGCAACGGTCCGCCACGCCCGAGGCGACAATGTTTTTGGCGATGTAACGTCCCATGTAGGCGGAGGAGCGATCGACCTTGGATGGATCCTTGCCGGAAAAGGCGCCGCCGCCATGGTAGCCGGCTCCGCCATAGGTATCGACGATAATCTTGCGTCCGGTCAGGCCGCAGTCGCCCACGGGACCGCCGATGACGAACCGTCCGGTTGGATTGACATGGTAGGTGACCGATCCCTTGAGGAGGTGGGGTGGAAGTTCCGGTTTGATGATCTCCTCGATGACCGCTTCCTTCAGGCGTTCATGGGCAATATCGGGATCGTGCTGCGTCGAGACGACGACGGTATCGATGGCTACCGGTTTGCCTTCTTCATAGCGGATGGTGACCTGGGATTTGGCATCGGGCCTGAGCCAGGAAAGTTTTCCCTCCTTGCGGACCCGCGCCTGGCGTTCCATGATCCGGTGGGCGTAGTGGATCGGGGCGGGCATGAGTTGCGGGGTTTCGTTGCAGGCAAAACCGAACATCAATCCCTGATCCCCGGCCCCCTGGTCCAGATCCAGCCCCTGGCCCTCGTTGACGCCCTGGGCAATGTCGGGTGATTGTTTGTCCAGACTGACCAGCACGGCGCACGAGGCGTAATCGAACCCCATCTTTTCGGTCGAGTTGTAACCGATCTCCTTGATGGCCTCCCGCACCGTCGCCGGGTAGTCGATGACCGCCCGGGTGGTGATTTCACCGGCGATGATGGCCATGCCGGTGGTGATCATGGTTTCGCAGGCAACCCTGCTTTTGGGATCCTGTTCCAGGAGGGCATCGAGAATGCCGTCGGAAATTCTGTCGGCCATTTTGTCGGGATGCCCTTCCGAAACCGATTCGGAGGTAAAAAGATAGTTCCTGCTCATTCCATGAGTCTCCATTGCAAGATGAACCCCAGTGGGACCCCGATGTATACCCCGGGGCGGCCTACTGCCAGGAGTGGATATTAATTGCGTCTACTTTAAACAAATGAATTCAATTTGTCATGGGCAATGTCCTTGTATTGGGCATTTCCGGGTCCAGAATCAAGGACAAAAGGATGCGTTTCCGTTACCGTTCCAGTTCCCGGTGGCGCACCAATACCTGATACCCCATGGAATCAAGTCGTTGTGACAATTGCCGCACCAGGAATACCGATCGATGGTGGCCGCCGGTGCATCCGATATCGATGGTAAAATAGTGTTTTTTCTCCATTTCGTAGCGTGGCAGGAGGTAGGCGAACAATTCCACGAGACGATCGAGGAAGGATTGGACGTCGCCATCCTGGGCGAGGAACGCCTGGACGGGGGCCTCCAGTCCGGTCAGGTCTCTGAGTTCGGGGAGGTAGTAGGGATTGGGAAGAAAACGCGCATCCAGGACCATATCGGCGTCGGTATTGATGCCGTACTTGAAGCCGAAGGAGCGCAGGACGATGATTAGATTCGCGGAGGTTTTTGTCTCGAAAAGACGTTGCAGCCGTTCCTTGTGTTCGGGCAGAGTGGTTTTGGAAGTATCCAGGATTGTGTTCGCCATCGCCCGAAGTGGTTGCAAACCATTTATTTCTTTCAGGACTGCCTCGCTTACGGTACGATTTTCGGCCATGGGATGCCTGCGGCGTGTTTCGCGATAGCGCGAAACCAACACTTCGGGTTTGGCTTCGAGAAAGACCAGTTCCATTCGCCGTGTTTTGTGGGAAAGGGTTTCGAGGATCGATTTCAATGATGCGATGTCGTATCCTTCATGCCAATGCAACCCGATGGCCCATCGTTTTGCAGTGTCCGGCGCGGCGCGGCTGTGTTCGATCAGGGAGAGGATGCCTTCGGGCGGAGGATTGTCCATCCACGAAAAACCCATATCCTGAAGATGTTTCAGGGAACTGGAGATTCCCGCCCCGGAACAACCGGTCAGGATCACCAGATGGCTGATTTGTTTCTCCGGATTCATTCCATCCACTCCAGGTGTTTCTCCCGATCATTCGCTATCGCCTTTCGGGGCCAATTGCTTGCGGCGCGAGGAAGAAGGGATGTTCAGGGCGTCGCGATATTTGGCCACGGTCCGCCGGGCGACGTCGATTCCCTGTTCCCGAAGCAGTTTGGCCAGTTTTTCATCCGAGAATGGCCGATTGGGTGGTTCACTGTCCACAAGTTTGCGAATCTTGTATTTGACGGCCTCGGACGAATGATTTTCTCCCCCGGTTTGCGAACCCAGCGAGGAGGAAAAGAAAAACTTGAGTTCGAAAATTCCCCGCGGGGTGTGCATGTATTTATTGCTGGTGACGCGCGATGTGGTCGATTCATGGACGCCGATGTCATCGGCGACATCCTTGAGGATCAGGGGTTTGAGGTATTCCTGCCCATGATCGAGAAAATCCTTCTGGAAGCGGACGATGCTTTCGGCGACCCGGAAGATGGTGCTCGAACGTTGTTCAAGGCTTTTGATCAACCATTGGGCCGAACGGGCGTTGTCGGCCAGGAATCGTTTGTCCTGCGAGGATATGTTGCTGCCAAGGGCCGCTTCATAGGCACGATTGATGCGGAGGCGGGGTTGGGTTTCGGGATTGATCTCGACGACCCATTCGCCATCGATCTTCCGGACGAACACGTCGGGGACGATATAGTTGGCCTGATCGCTGCCGTAGGCCAGTCCCGGTTTTGGGTTGAGCGATTGGATGACCGCGACGGCATCGCTCAGTTCCTCTTCGTCAAGTTTGAGCAGGCGTTTGAGTTTGCGAAAATCCCTGCGCGCAAGATCTTCAAGGTTTTCCAGAAGCTGGGTGTAGGGGGGATGAGCCATCCCTTCGTTTTTCAATTGAAGATAAAGGCATTCCGCCAGATTGCGGGCGCCGATGCCGGCGGGGTCGAAGGATTGGATCAGGATCAGGGCGTCCTCCAGGTCCTCCTCGGAGGCGCCGGTCATCTCGGCGATGGCATGCAGGCTGGTGGTGAGATAACCGTTTTCATCGATGGCATCGATCAGGGTCAGTCCCAGGGACCGTTCCCGTTCGTTCAAGGCGGAAACCCCCAGTTGCCAGACCAGGTGGTCTTGAAGGGTCTGGCTTCCGGTGAGGGTGTTTTCCAGGGGTGGCGCTTCGGTACTGGTGGAATTCTCGAAGGGCAGGGCCGAATAGCTGTCGCCGTAGACATCATCCCAGGAGGCATCGACCTGAAGTTCTTCACCCAGGCTCGATTCGCTCCCTTCACGATCCAGTTTGTCCCGTTCCTTGACGATATCGACGCCATCGGGCCGGATGGGAAAGGACTCTTCCCCCTCGGAACCATAATGTTCCCCGGAATCGTCCTGTTTTTCCGCGCCGGAGGCATCGGCCCCCTCGTCCGGACCATCTTCCCGTTCGAGAAGTGGATTTTTTTCGAGTTCCTCCTGCAGATAGTCCGCCAGATCCAGGCTGGACATCTGTAACAGTTTGATGGCCATTTGCAGTTGGGGCGTCATCACCAACTGCATGCCCATCCGGAGTTTGAGTTCCAAACCTAAGGCCATGAACTTCCCTTGCGTCTAATCGAGCCTGAATGTTTCTCCAAGATACATTTGCCGGACCTGTTCATCGCGGACCACCGTGTCGGGAAGACCTCGTGCCAGGACCCGACCTTGGGAAAGGATATAGGCTCTGTCGCAAATTCCCAAGGTCTCACGAACATTGTGGTCGGTGATCAGGATACCGATTCCTCTTTGTTTCAGGTGGAGGATGATGGAACGGATGTCTTCGATGGCCAGTGGATCGACTCCGGCGAAGGGTTCGTCCAGAAGGATGAACCGGGGTTCGATGGCCAGGGCCCGGGCGACCTCGACCCGGCGGCGTTCACCACCTGAAAGGGTATAGCCCATGGACCGGGCCAGGTGCGAGACACCCAGTTCGACAAGGAGTTCCTCCAGTTTTTCCAGTCTTTGCTCCCGTGTCAACGGCAATGTTTCAAGAATGGCCAGAATATTGTCCCGGACCGATAGTTTACGAAATACCGAGGGTTCCTGGGGCAGGTAGGAGATGCCGCGGCGGGCCCGAAGATACATGGCATCGTTGGTGATGTCACGACCGTCGAGCCAGATGGACCCTTTGTCGGGGGCGACGAGGCCGACGATCATGTAGAATGTGGTGGTCTTGCCGGCGCCATTGGGGCCCAGAAGACCGACGACCTCGCCAGCGACAAGTTTAAGGCCGACATCATCGACGACCTGACGGCCACGATAGCTTTTCCCCAGGCCGAGGGCCATTACGGAGCCCCGTTCCAGGATGGACTCGTGTTCCCTGGCCATGTCAATCGCCCGGCTCCTGGCCGGGGCGTTGTGTGGGGCGGGCTTCGGGGAGGGGGTATCGTTGGCGCGGGGTGGCCGTGATGGCGTTTGATTCCACGGCAGCGGATGGTTTGGCGGGATCGACCTTTCTGGGGGTAGCCCCCTTGGGACCCGGAGTTTTTTCGACGCCGATCAGTTCCGGAAGGGTGCCGGGTGGACCATCCTTTTCGACTTTTCCCGACGGGGTGATGCGGGCGGAGACCCGGTTGTTGCCACCGCCGCTCTGGACCGAAACCTTGTCGATGCGAAGATCGGTTCCCAGGGTCAGGAGGATTCGTTTTCCTTCAAGATGATCCTGTCCTCGTTGGATGGAGGCGTTGTTCTGACCGCCGACGAGTTCCAGGGTGCGTTGGCCGACGCTGTAGACCGCCGAGGTTGCCACCCCGTGATTTTCCCCTTGATCGATGGCGACATGACCATCCGCCTTGACCTCGCGCACACTGCCGCGCCCACGGCCCGATTGCGGCTTCATGATGTAGTGGACCGTCATGCGGTCCGAGGTGATGCGCATGTGACCGTCTTCCGCCACGACATTGCCGGAGAATGTCGCGGTCTGGAGTTTTTGATCCATTTCCAGGGCATCGGCGGTCACGACCAGGCTGTTGCCGTTTGCCGCGCCGCCACTGGAGACGCCAAGAAGGCCCAGGGCCACGAAGTGTCGGACGAGCGATCGCAAGGGCCCCTTTCGTGGCACGCCACCGGTCCATGACTGGTTCAGGAACCCCACGCTCCATTCTCCTTGACGCGATCCTTGTTGAACATCACCTTCACCTTGTCGTGTACCCGAAGGATTTGCGTTTCCTGATCAAGCGTGAATCCGACCCCTTCCAGTTGATGGTTTTCCCCCTCCAGACGGAACGCCTGATCGGTATACAGTATTTGCCTGTTGGGATCAAACCGCAACCAGTTGGTTGTCAGCACGTTGAAGGGACCGTTCGTTGCCGTGACCTCGCCGTGAAAAATGACGGCGTGTGTTTCGTTGTTGACCGCTCCCTGTCTGGAGGTCACCATCATTTTTCCCCCATCCTTGAAATACACTTCCAAATGAGGTTGTTCGATGACGATGTTGTCGTCTCTGGCGCGGACGGCACTTTTGGCGTTCAGGGTCCAGCGCGTTTCCCGTCCTTCGAACTGCACCATGCTCGGATCGGTGACCATGGCGCCTTCGGGTCCGGTCTTGAGCATCAATAACGGTCCGCCTCCCGATTGTTGCAACAAATACCATGCCAATCCCGCCAGGATCAGCAGGGCAAGGGCGAGAAACAGGTATTTAAGATGACCCGTCACTCGGGCCGACAAGGATTTCATGGGCGATCCGTGTCATGATTCATCGGAGGGTTCAATCCTTGACGGGAATGAAGCCTGTGACGATGTGTTCCCATCGTCCCTGTGCCAAAAGAATTTTTTCCGCCAGTTCCCGAACCGCTCCCCGTCCTCCGGCGGCCTGGGCTACCCAATGGACTCGTTGTCGGACCTCGGGTCGGGCATCCTGGGGTGCCGTTGCCAGGCCGACCCGGCACAGGACCGGAAGATCGATCAGGTCGTCTCCCATGAAACCGCATTGGGCCGGTTCGCATCCCGACCGTTGTATTTCTTCCCGGAGGCAGTTCCACTTGTCGCCGTGGATTCCCTGATGCGCGAAGGAGAGTCCCAGTTCCTGGGCCCGCCGGGTGACGGCGGGCGAATTCCGGGCGGAAATCAACCCGACCTTCAAACCTGCATCGAGGAGCAGACGTATTCCCATGCCATCGCCGACATGAAAGCGTTTGTGTTCCGTGCCGGCGCCATCGATGTGAATGATGCCGTCGGTCAGGACCCCATCCACGTCCAGGGCAAGCAGGCGCAGGGGGCGCCCCAGCGAATCGGGAAAGATCATATCAGCCCTGCTTGCAGAAGGTCATGGAGATGGATGACCCCGATCACTTCGGTCGGTGATCTGTCCGGGGCCTTTGTCCGGGATTCGGCGTCGCGGCCTTTGGATGCGGGTTCGGGGAGGACGAACAGACTGGTGATTTTTTTTTCCTCCATGAGGCGCAGGGCTTCGACGGCCAGGGCGTCGGAGGTGATGGTTTTGGGATGACGGGTCATCAGTGTACCCGCCGTCTGGGTCAGAAGGGCGGAGCCACGTTCCAGATGCCGCCGCAGATCGCCATCGGTGATGATGCCCAGCAGTTGACCCGAGGCATCGACCACTCCGGTCATGCCGAAGCGTTTCGCGGTCATTTCCAGGATCGTTTCCCGGCCATTTTCGTGTTCCGGAACCAGAGGGATGCGGGAACCGGTGTGCATGAGGTCCTGGACTTTCAGGAGCAATCGTTTGCCCAGGTTGCCTCCGGGATGGAACAGGGCGAATTGTTCTTCGTCGAAGCCCCGTTGTTCCAACAATGAAACCGCCAGGGCGTCGCCCATGGCCAGGGCCGCGGTCGTGGAACTGGTGGGGGCCAGTCCCAGGGGGCAGGCTTCGCGTTCGACCGACACATCGAGCGCCACGTCGCACAATCGTCCAAGGGTGGAATCGATGCGTCCCAAAAGACCGATCAGGGGGACTCCGAGGCGTTTGACGACCGGCATGATGGCGATGAGTTCCCCTGTTTCGCCACTGTTGGAGAGGGCGATCAGACAATCCTGCCGGGTCATCATGCCAAGGTCGCCATGGCTGCCTTCGGCGGGATGAAGAAAAAACGCGGGCGTTCCGGTGCTTGACAGGGTTGCGGCAATTTTTTGTCCGATGAGTCCCGATTTGCCCATTCCCGAGACCACCACCCGACCGCGACAGTCGTGGAGGCGGTTGACCGCCAGGATGAACCGTTCGTCCAGTCGGGAGGCCATGGCATCGATGGCCCGGGCTTCGAGTGCAAGGGTGCGACGTGCCGCGTCCAGCATTAAAGTGATCCTTGTCGATGGAAATTCCAGGACATGCCATCCTGTTTGCCCCATAATAACCTTTTCGCCGGCAGAAACCACCGGTACTTGGTGTTCGTGTCGCGGAAAAAATTATTGAAAGAAAAAAAAGGGGGCCCGCCGTGGCAGGGAATGACGGGGGATTGTCCCCAGGGTTTTGGTTTTGACTTTATTGCCCGATGCACAGCCACCTCATTTCGGATCCATCCATGACCAATATCGATCACGACATCATCCTGCCGATCTTGAAAAATTTCAAGACCATTGCCGTCATTGGCCTGTCGCCGAAACCCGACCGGGCATCCCATCGGGTTGCCGCCTACATGCAGCGGGCGGGATATCGGATCATACCCATCCGCCCGGGAGGGGGTGAGATTCTTGGAGAACCCTGTTTTTCTTCGCTGAAGCAGCTTCCACCGGGGGTGTCCGTCGATCTGGTCGATGTGTTTCGCCGTTCCGACGAGGTGCTCCCCATTGCCGAAGAGGCGGTGGCGGCCCGGGGGTTCTGGTTGCAAAGTGGGATCATCAACGACGAGGCACTGGCGATCACCCGACGGGCGGGATTGCTTTCGGTTCAGGATCGGTGCCTCATGGTGGAACATCGAAGGCTGTCCCATCTTTTGGGGTCGGGTGGATTTTAACCCACGGCGTCCCTTTCCCGGCAAGAATCGACAGCGAGGACCACGGTTCATGCGCATTCATCTGGATCCCGTTTCCGGAATCGCCGGTGACATGTTCATCGCCGGTTGTCTTGATCTTGGCCTTGATCGGGAGGCGCTGGTCGAGGCCCTCGGTACACTGGACCTCGCTCCCTGGCGGCTGGATGTGACGCGGTTGCGTCGTGGCGGCATGTCCGGGCTTCATGTCGCATTTCTTCTTTCCGGGGAAGAGGGCCATTCCCATCCGGCTGCCGCTCATGACCACCATCATCACCGTCATCTGGCGGACATCCTTGCCTTGATTTCCCGTTCCGGACTGCCCGAACGGGTCAAGGAGGATGCGGCGGCGATGTTTTCGTTGTTGGCCGAGGTGGAGGGGAAGGTGCATGGCATCGATCCCGAGGAGGTCCATTTTCATGAAGTCGGGGCGGAAGATGCCATTCTCGATGTGTGCGGCGCCGCTTTTGCCGTCTGGCGGCTTGGGGTGACGGAGGTGACTGCGTCTCCCGTTGCGGTCGGGTCGGGGATGGTACGTTGCGCCCATGGTTCGATGCCGGTTCCGGTCCCGGCGGTCGCGGAACTCTTTCGTCGCTTTCGTGTGCCTCTTCAGGTGGAAATGGAGGGGGCGGTTGGTGAATTGACGACGCCCACGGGGGCGGTCATTCTGGTTCACTTCGCCAGGCGTTTCGGACCTTCCATGTTGACCACGATCGATCGTTGCGGTTTGGGTTTGGGGACGAGGGAACTTCCCGGACGCACCAACGGTCTGCGAATGCTGGCCCAGGAGTCTTCTCCCGCCATTGGCGGGGGCCTGGATCGGGACCGGGTGACTCTGATCACCGCCAACATCGACGACATGAATCCGGAATGGTTTGGTCCGTTATGGGACCGGTTGTTCGAGGCGGGGGCGTTGGATGTGTCCTTGTCGGGAGTGACGATGAAGAAGGGACGTCCGGGGGTACGATTGGAATGCATGGTGGCCATGGATCGGGCTGCGGAACTGGCCCGGGTCATTCTGGAACATTCCACCACTCTGGGGGTGCGGATGCAACCGTGTGACCGGTTTCTTTGGCCGCGAACGGAAAAGAACGTGGCGACGCCCTGGGGGGAGATCGGGGTCAAGGTGGCGGCGGGGCGCTGCAAGGCGGAACACGACGACCTGCTGCGACTTGCCCGGAAGATGGGGTGGTCCCTGCCTGAAACCGCGCTTCGGATCGCTCCGTTTCTGATCGAGGCCCAACCTTCGCGGGAGGGCATCGCTTCATGACGCCCCATCGCCTGCGCACCATTATCGAAGAGGTCCATCGCGGGCGGATGGATGTGGCGTCGGCGATGCGACATCTGGCCCGTTTCCCGATCGAGGAGGTTCGCGATCATGATCGGGTGGTGGCGCGACTCGATACCCATCGCCATGTGCGCCACGGTTTTCCCGAGGTGATCCTCGCTCAGGGAAAGCGCTGGCGTCATTTGCGGGAGGTGGTCGCCCATGCCCTGGGTCGTCCTGGAGCGGTCCTGATCACCCGACTGGCGAAAAAACAGCAAAAACGTCTGATGGAACGGTTTCCCGACCTGAAAAACGAGGAACATACCCGGTGTCTGTACCGCGAGGGCGATCCAGTGGGAGATGAAACGGGACTGGTCGCCGTGTTTTCCGCCGGAACCGCCGACATCGAGGTTGCCATGGAAGCGGTCCTGACCGCCCGCATCATGGGAGCGCGGGTCGTCACCCATTTCGACAGCGGTGTCGCCGGACTCCATCGGCTGTTGGCGGCGGGAGATCTTCTGGCCCGGGCCCGGGTGTTCGTCGTCGTCGCCGGAATGGAAGGGGCGCTTCCTTCGGTGATCGGTGGACTGGTCGATAAACCGGTCATCGCCGTACCCACCTCGCAAGGTTACGGTGCTTCGTTTGGCGGGCTTTCCGCCTTGTTGGGGATGCTTAACAGTTGCGCCGCCAACGTCACTACCGTCAACATCGACAATGGATTTGGCGCGGGATATGTCGCGGGCCTGATCAACCGTCTGGGGACGAGTGACGGTGGCTCGGAGTCTGATTGATTCTATTTTGTCACATTCATTAATTGGAGGAAACCGTTGACAGTGTACTGATATATATAAAAAAAGTATTAAAAATATTGAAAAGAAAAAAGGTAACTCCCCAGGTGCCCCCTCCGGTTCGAGATTATTGAAAGAAAAAAGGGGGCAGGGGATTGCCTCCAGGGGGTTGGTTTCGACTTTGCTTCTCCACGCGCCAGTTTACCCGAAGCAGGATTCCCTCGTGGTTTTTTCGGGAATCCTGCGCAGGCATTGCTGGAATCTTTAGGCCGTTGTCCTGAATTCTTGCGAATTTTGCGTCCTTGCGCCAAAGGTCAAAACGTCGATTTCATCAGGATCTTGGTATATCCGGCGCTGAAGGAGGCATCGAAGCCCGCTCCGCTGGCAGTACTCAAGGCGAACCCAGGAATGGCATTGGATGCCCCGGACATTCCCTTCGATACATCCCATGACAACCCCATATCCGCTCCCGTTCCCAACGCGGCGCCCACTCCAAACCCTACGGACCAGCCATTGTTTTCATCGATGGTGCCCGGACTCCAGGAGATACCCAAGCCTCCTCCGTCAATCTCTGCTTTCATCGTGGCGCCCAATGTGCCGCCAACATAAGAAACGATTCCATAGGTATATTTCCCGCTGCTGTCAGGCATTAGATTCATAACGAAAGATATGTTCGTCGAAACGCCGCCAATCATCCCCGCATCGACGCCCATCAGGGGAATGCCGACCGAGGAGTTGATGACCTTGCCGGGAATGGCGGCCCCCGCTTGGTTGGGCATCATCTTCAGTGCGGTCACCACGGCTCTCATATCCTGGGCCATCTGGGAGGTGATTTGCCCGTCGGAAAGGGAACGTTGGATCCGGGTATAGGCGACCTTGGTATCTGTATCAAGGTTTTTCAGTGAGTTGCGTATTTGTGTGAGGACGGTTTTGTTGTCGCTGATGAACTTTCCGCCAATCTGTCTGAACAAGGCTTCCAGGGCGGCGGTCCAGGCCGATTTCAGCGCGGCGACGGATTCGTTGTAACCCGCCTGGACTGCGTTGGCGGCACTGGAGTAGACCGACTTGGCCGTCGCGGCCAGGGAGTTCAATTCGGACTTGGCGATGCTGGTGCTTGCCGAAACCAGGCCGTCCAGCGAGGAAACTTTATCTTTCTTGAAATAGGTTGTTGTTCCGTTGTTTTTCACGACGATATAAATGTAATAACCTTCCATGTTGTCGCACATGTCGGAGCTGGTATATTTGCTGTCCGTGAACATTTTTCCGACATTTTCGCAAGCTGTCGAACTCTGGTGAACCCAGGTCAACCCGTTCACGTCTACCTGCAATGCCTTCATGGTGGCATCCATCGATTGCATCCACTGAATGTATCCGACCTGATCGATCTTGCGGACCTTGTCGCAGACGGTACTGGCCAGAGGGTCTTTGTTTTGCACGTCGATCAGCAAACCGACGTATCCCCCCGCCGTTTGCGCCCAGCGTCCACAAATTCGTTTTCCGGGTTGGGCCTGGGCATTTTCCGGCAGGAGCAGAGCCAGTGCGGCAAAGACGATCATCCCTGTGATCGCTCTTCTACAGAAGTCGTTCATGATCCTCTCCTCGATTGTTGACAAGCAAATGGTTCAAGGCCCGCAACCCGGATGCAAACGACTTGTCCGCATCGCCAATGGTCAGGTGAACGGTCTATCCGGCAAACCGGTTCGTTCCGTGGGTGGCACGATGCAACGGAAAGTTCTCGGATGAACGGACAGCCCTGGCGGTTTCGTCCGCGAAAAGCGCTCATTTCAACACCATCCGGTTGAGCTTGCCACTGGCAAACCCTTCCAGATCCAGGGAAATGAATTGAAATCCCAGATTGCGAAAAAAAAGGTTCGTTTCATGGCGAAACCCGGGATCCAGGAACCGGGCCATTTGTTCTTCGGGAATTTCGATTCGGGCGGTGTGGTGTTGTTTGCGGACGCGAACAATGTCGAAGCCGTGGTCTTTAAGCCACGTTTCTCCCGATTCGATCATGCGCAGGGCTTCGGATTCGATCGGTTCGCCGTAGCTGATCCGGGAGGAAAGACAGGGAGAGGCGGGGCGGTTCCAGGTGGGAAGTCCCAGGGTTCGCGAATGGAGGCGCAGTTCCTCCTTGGTCAGGCCAGCGTCGAGCAGCGGGCTTTCTACTCCGTGGGCCATTTTTGCCCGCATTCCCGGACGGTGGTCGTACAGGTCGTCCGCGGTGCTGCCATCGACGACGTGGTCGAATCCTTCCTCCCGTGCCATGGTGACCAGGCGGGAAAAAAGATCGTCCTTGCAATGAAAACATCGGTCAAAATCGTTTTTGACAAACCGGGGATTGTCCATTTCACCACTGGCGATGATCCTGTGCCCGACATCGAGGGCGCGGGCAAGCGATACGGACTGTTCGCGGTCATGGGCGGGCATCGTGGGGGAAACCGCGGTGACGGCAAGAAAGTTGGTTCCCGCTTCCTTCAGCATCGCCATGAGAAACGTGCTGTCCACCCCACCCGAAAAGGCAAGGATCGTCCGTCTCTTTCGGGACAGGTCCTGTCGCAGACGCAGCAATTTTTGTCGCAGGGGTTCATCGAGCGTCATGATTGGTTTTTCTTGCAATTATTCATCCCTGTTGTTAAACATTTAAAATCAAGGTCAACCCCTTCTCCCGATCACCCATGTCTCATCATGTCCATCCCACCCGAAACTGTCAAGCAGGTAGCCCTTCTGGCCCGGCTGCAACTCGATGATGCGGCGGTCGGGTCCCTGGCCGGACAACTGGGCGCCATCCTTGATCTGGCCGGCCAACTCGACGAGCTGGACACCCGGGAGGTGGTTCCCATGTCCCACCCCCTGGACATGCCCATTCCGGAACGCGCCGATGTCGTGGTCAACGGCAACCGCAGGGAAGCCCTGCTCGCCAACGCCCCGGATCATGTCCAGGGGTATTTCCAGGTTCCCAGGATCATCGAATAACCATTGCCAACGCGGAGCATTCCCGTGGATCCAACCCAGCTTACCCTTGTCTCGGCCACCGCGATGCTCCGCGCACGCAAGCTCAGTGCCCGTGACCTGACCGCAGCCTTTCTCGAACGCATCGACCGGCTCAATCCGATCCTCAACGCCTTCATCACCATCGATCACGAGGGGGCCATGGCCGCAGCCCGCCAGGCGGACGAACGGCTGGACCGGGGACAGTCGACGGGGTTGACAGGCATTCCCGTGGCGGTCAAGGATCTTTTCTGCACCGAAAACCTGACCACCACCTGCGGTTCGCGGATGCTTGCCGGATTTCGCCCCCCCTACGAATCGACCGTGACCCGGAAACTCAAGGAAGCCGGGGCGATCATTCTCGGCAAGACCAACATGGACGAATTCGCCATGGGTTCTTCCAACGAAACCTCCTGGTTCGGCCCGGTGAAGAATCCCTGGGATACTCGCCTGATTCCCGGCGGTTCCTCCGGTGGTTCCGCCGCCGCCCTTGCCGCCCGGCTCGCCCTGGCGACCATCGGCAGCGATACCGGCGGTTCCATCCGGCAACCTGCCGCCCTGACCGGCATCACCGGTCTCAAGCCGACCTATGGCCGGATTTCCCGTTATGGCATGATCGCCTTCGCCTCATCGCTCGATCAGGCCGGACCCATGACTCTGTCCGCCGCCGACGCGGCGCTTGTCCTTCAGGTCCTGTCGGGGCACGATCCGAGCGATTCGACAAGCATTCAGGCCGATGTCCCCGATTATTCCGCCGCCCTGAACACATCCATGGAAGGGGTCCGCATCGGCATTCCCGTCGAATACCGCCCCGATACCCTCGATCCCGAAATCGCCCGGGCGCTCGATGCCGCCCAGGAGGTGTTCGTCCAACAGGGCGCCACCCTGGTTCCCCTGTCCCTGCCCCATACCCGTCATGCCATTCCCACCTATTATATCATCGCCCCCGCCGAGGCCTCTTCCAATCTTGCCCGCTACGACGGGATTCGCTTCGGCTATCGTTGCCAGGATCCGCGGGACCTTGGCGACCTGTATACTCGCAGTCGTTCCGAAGGATTTGGCGCCGAGGTCCGGCGGCGGATCATGCTGGGGACCTATGTCCTCTCCTCGGGATACTATGATGCCTATTACCGCAAGGCGCAAAAGGTCCGCCGTCTGATCGCCGACGATTTTCAGCGCGCTTTTGCCCAGGTGGATCTGCTGTTGACACCGACCACTCCGGGAACCGCCTTTCCCCTGGGCGAAAAAGTCGATGATCCGGTCGCTATGTATCTTTCCGACATCTTTACCATCAACGTCAATCTGGCGGGTCTTCCCGCCCTGTCGCTTCCCTGTGGCGCCGATACCCGGGGATTGCCCATCGGCATGCAGCTCATCGCCCCCATCCTCAAGGAAGATCGGCTGCTCGCGGTGGCGCATGCCTTTCAATCCGCCACATCCTGGCATCAACGCAAACCGGAACTCTAGAATCCCATGGCGAACGATCCCTACTACGAGACCATCATCGGGCTCGAAGTTCATGCCCAGATGCGGACCCGCTCCAAAATATTCTGCGGTTGCGCCACAACCTTCGGGGCCGAACCCAATACCCAGATCTGTCCTGTTTGCGCCGCCTTTCCCGGGGTCCTGCCGGTCCTCAACGGGGAACTGGTTCAGATGGCCATCAGGACCGGATTGGCCATCGACGGTACCATCCGCCATCGTTCCGAGTTCGCCCGGAAAAATTATTTCTACCCCGACCTTCCCGCCGGTTATCAGATTTCCCAGTTCGAACTTCCGATCATCGAACACGGAGGGCTGACGATCTTTCCGGAAGGCGGAGAAAAAAAACGGATCGGCATCACCCGCATCCACATGGAGGTCGATGCGGGAAAAAGTCTGCATGAAGGGATTCCGGGGGCATCGTGGATCGATCTCAACCGTACCGGGACACCGCTTCTGGAAATCGTTTCGGAACCCGATCTTCGTTCTTCCCGCGAGGCGGGAGACTATCTGAAAAAACTGCGATCCATTCTGCGCTATCTTCAGGTGTGCGACGGCAACATGGAAGAGGGATCGTTTCGTTGCGACGCCAACGTGTCGGTGCGACGCCGGGGAGAAACGCGGCTTGGAACGCGGACCGAACTTAAAAATCTTAATTCCATCCGCAATGTCATGCGTGCCATCGACTATGAGGCGGATCGGCAGATTGACCTGATCGAATCGGGGGGACGCATCGTTCAGGAAACCCGTCTCTGGGATGCCGGCCTCAATGCGTCGCGCCCCATGCGTGGCAAGGAGGAGGCGCACGATTACCGTTATTTCCCAGAGCCTGATCTGCCGCCTCTGTCGATCACCCGGGAGCGGATCGAGGCAATTGCCCGGCGGATGCCGGAACTGCCCGATGCCAAGGGGACCCGTTTCATCGCCGATTTCGGGCTGTCGGAGTACGATGCCGGGGTGTTGACCTCAAGCCGCGAAATGGCGATGTTCTTCGAGGAGACGGTTGCCCAGGGCGCGGCGCCGAAAACCGCCGCCAACTGGATTACGGTCGAACTCCTGGGCCGGCTCAACCGCGACGGTACGGAAATCGAGCAGTCACCCGTTTCGCCCGGGCGTCTGGGACGTTTGTTGCGCCTGATTCAAAACGGCGCCATTTCGGGAAAAATCGCCAAACAGGTGTTCGATCTCATGTTCGAAACCGATGCCGATCCCGAACGGATCGTGGCGGAACGGGGGCTGGAACAGGTCCGTGATTCGGGGGCGATCGAGGCAGCGGTCGTGAAGGTGCTGGCCGACAATCCGCTTCAGGTGCAACAGTACCGCGACGGAAAGACCAAGGTCGTGGGTTTCCTTGTCGGTCAGGTCATGAAGGCAACTCAGGGAAAGGCCAATCCTGCCGCGGTCAATGCCATTCTCAAGGCCAAACTCGAAGGATGATCCGTTTTTTCTCCCTTATTCTTCTCCTTCTGATCCTTTTTCTGGCATTCATGCCGTGGGACACCACGACATGGTTTGGTGCCGAACGGCGGCGCGAACAGATTCGTCATACGATGGAACGGATTTCAGGGCACAAGGTTCGGATCGAGCGATTGGATTACAATCCCTTCAACGGTCTGTTCACCCTGGAACTGCACAATCTGGAGATCGAAGCCTCCGATCCCGACAATCCTCCCGTGCTCCTGGCGCCCAAGGTCCTTCTGGGAATTCGCGCCTTGTCCCTGGTTTTCGATCGACCGGAGGTGGTCAGTGTCACCCTGGTCAACCCCCAGTTCAATATCGTTCTGCCTGGAGGCGGGAAATTGTTGGACCGCGCCCAGGACAAGGCCCGGTCCAGCAACCGCAAGATGACCCAGGAACTGGGATGGGGGCTGACCGGATTGACCCTGGGAAAGGTGGCGATTCAGAATGGCATGATCACGGTGCTTGACCATGGCCGGTTCGGGGATGGTACCCTGATTCTCGATCACATCCACTTGAATCTGCATGCCCTTTCCGCCAGTCGGGCCTCGCCGCTGACCGCCGCTGCCCGGATGTACAACATTCCGTTCACTGTCAACGGCCAGATCGGACCGCTTCCTTCATCCCTGGATCCCATGGAAATGCCCGTGCTTTTGAGCCTGGACGCCAAATCGACGGGGCTTGCGGATTTGAACGATCTTTTTCCCGGCAAGGAGGTCCAGGCCCGCCTTTCCCGGGGATTCGTGACCACCCTGCTGCATGGTGTGCCACGAACGGGGTTGCAAACGAGCAGTTGGATCGAATTGAATGGTTTCGATCTGGCCTATGCCGATCCGATGAATCCCAGGGAAAAAAATCCCTTGTGGAACATCGGCGTCGGGCGGACAAAAAAGGATGGGCCTCGGGCCATGGACATCGCCCTGCGCCAGAAATCGTCGATTCGCGTCACGGCTGATGGGGGAACGACGTTGTCTTTCGAGGAGTTTTTCATCTACCTCGATGGCGAGCCCATGATTGAAATCAGGGGAGGAATTCCCAACCATGGCGATGGGATCTGGGATCTGGAGCTGACCTTTCGCAACAGCGTCGAAATGAGCCGGCTTCCCCTGCCGCCAGGTTTTTTTCCGGGCGGGACCACTCCGGTGGGGAAACTCTTTCTGAAAGGCTCCTGGTCCATGGCGGGGGAATTTCGCTGTGAACTCGACTGGACGCCGACGATCGAACTTCCACCGCCGTTTCTCACGCAGGAAAGTCAGCCACTGCGCCTGACGGCCAGGGGGCGGTTTTCGGAGCGCAGTGTTTTTTTGGAAGCGGGCGAACTGGCGCTGGCGGATGATCCTGAATCCCGGATTGGCGTTTCGGGGCGCATTTACCCATCACGGGCGTTGCGGGTCCAGGCGCGATGGCCGTTGTCCCGGTTGGCCCGACATCTTCCGCCGTGGCCGGTCGCAACTGGGAAGTCCGCCGTCCGAAAACCCACCGGGAATCTTGATGTGACGTTGACCATGGTCCAGGGGGGGACGCCCGAGGATCGGATCGAGGGGATGGCGCAACTGGGACCGGGGACGATCGATTCCTTTTCCTTCACCCGTTTCGCGGCCCCTTTTCGGTGGAAGGAAAAAATGTTCAATGTCCCTCGTTTTGTGATCGAAGCCGAAGGAGGGCGGATCGTGGGGCATCTTGCGGTGATGGCACGGGACGAACGTCCCCTGGTCTACCATGCCACCCTGCATCCGACTGGAATTTTCCTCGAAAACCTTCCTTTCGGGAACACTGCGGGGGAGGCCCGTCTCGAAGGGGTGTTGTTCGGGTCCTTGAGTGTCCAGGGGATGATCCCTTCCGTGTCCACCTGGGAGGAGGCGACGATGACGGGAGTGGGCGATCTTCATCTTCTGTCGGGGCGGATCGTGGGCATCGACCCGGTCCCGTTTCTCAAATCGCCCACCGAGGAGATGACCATCTCCGACGCGGAAAAATCGTTGTCCTGGGACCATGCCCAGGCCCGTCTGCGCTGGGACCTTGGAGGAATCCGCATCCAACACATGAAGATCGCCGCGGAGGATTATGTCATGAACGGTCGCGGTCGCTGGGACTTCAAGGACCGGTATGGGTTTGACCTTGTGGTGCAAAATCTGCTGCCACCGTGGGGCAGGGGTGCGGTCTTTTCGGCCCGGGTCGAGGGGGACGACATCACCCAGGGGGTGCGGCTCATTCCCCGTTAGATTGGATTGCCTTCAATGCGGACGGTACGGGATCTCCAGGGATGTATTTTCTGAGCATTACCGGGAAAGTGATCATTTTTTTTCTATGCACCATTTCGATGGTGGTTGTCGGGCTTACCGCTTTTTTTGTGCGCGAACAGGAAAAAACGATCATTGCCCAGAATCAACGTGCCATGGCCATGATGTCCGCCAACATCACCAGTGGTATTCAGTCGCTCATGGAATCGGGCAATGCCTTGATTGTCAATGCCTTCGTCGAGTCGGTACGCAGAAATTCGGCCATTCTCGATTTTCGTATCCTGCGGACCAATGGGGAGACGGCGTTTCTGGACAATGGCACGATCGACGAGATGAATCGCCGTCTGGGGGGAACGATGTTTACCCCAAGAGTACAGGAGTTTCATGAACGGGGCCTGGCGGCGGATGATGCCCATCTGAAGAAATCCCTGGAGGAGAAACGCATCCTTTCCGACCCGCACCTGCGGGATGGCCAGTTGGTCATGACGGTGTTGGCCCCGATTCTGCCGAATGAGCGTTGTTTCCCGTGTCATGGCGAGGGCTTGAAGCCGCTTGGAATCATGCTGCTGACCACCTCTCTGGCCGAAGCGGAACGGGATATCCATGCCACCAGGAAGGAAGCTCTTGTTTTTGGTATCGGTGCGTTGATTGTCGTGTTGCCCTTGCTGTACTGGATGATGCATCGTTTCCTGATCCGACCGTTGGGTCGAATCGAGGGCTCCATGGAACGGGTGGCTGGCGGTCATCTGGATGAACGGATCATCGTGCCGGGACGTGACGAAATCAGTCGGATGGCCGCCACGTTCAATGCCATGGCCAACCAGTTGCGCCGGACCTATCAGGGGCTTTGGCAGGAACGCAACAAGTTGCGTACCGTCATTCATGGCGTGCAGGAGGGAATTGTCGTCACGGATGCCTCTGGTCAGGTGATTCTGGTGAACGAGGCCACCGAGCGGCTGCTGAAAAAATCCGCTACGAGGATTGCCGAGGAGGGGTTCATCCATTTGATCGACGATCCGGAGTATGTCGGCGCCTTTTTGGAGCGGGAAGGAGCGGACATGCCCACCCTGTTGGTCTACAAGGGCAATGCGTTGCTGTTTCATGCTTCGACCTTGCGTGAGGATGGGGTGGTCATTGGTTCGGCAGCCTTGTTGCGCGATGTCAGTGAAGAGATGAAATTGAAGGAACAGTTCCGGGAAATTATCCGGCAGGCGCCTTTCGGCATCATCGTGGCGGATGATCGCGGCGTCATTCACGTCTTCAATCCCGCGTCGGAACGGATCTTCGGCGATTGGCGCGGCGACATGATCGGCAAAAACCTGACCACACTGATTCCGCCCGGTTTGCATGACGTGCATCGGGACAGGTTCATGCGGTATTTTCAGTCGGGATTGCCGCGGACGACCGTTCCCCACATGTTCGAGACGACGGCCTTGCGTCGGGATGGTTCGGCTTTTCCGATCCGGTTGGCCGTCAATTCGATGATGCTGGAAGGGGGACTGGCGATCGTGGGCATGGTTTCCGACATCACCGAGGAGAAGCGGTTGCTGGAGGACCTGATCCAGTCGGCCAAAATGGCGGGCCTGGGCAGCATGGTGGCTGGGGTGGCTCATGAGATCAACACGCCCGTGGGCATTGGCGTGACCGCGGCCTCGGAACTGCTGGAGCGCATGCTTGTTTTTGAAGGCGTCGTCCAATCCGAGGGGATCAGCGAGGAGGAATTGAGCGAGTGCATCGCATCGACGCGGCGATTGACAAAACTTACCCTGGACAATCTGGTGCGTGCCGCGGAACTGGTGCGCAGCTTCAAATCGGTGGCCGTGGATCAGTCCAACGAAAACCTGCGCACCTTCCGGGTCCGTGAATACGTGGAATCGACCCTCCTGACGATTCATCACGAATTGCGTCATACCCGGTTGCACATCGAGATCCTGTGCGATGAGCGTCTGGAAATTCGCTGCCATCCGGGAGCGCTGTCACAGATTCTCATCAACCTGATCATCAATTCGAAAGTTCATGCGTTCGCGCCGGACACCCCTGGCGAGGTCATCCTGGAATTCCAGGCTGTCGGAGATCGTCTGCGGTTGATCTATCGTGACAATGGCAAAGGGATGTCGGAGGAGGTGCGTCAACGTATTTTTGAACCGTTTTTTACCACCCGTCGTGATCTGGGGGGCAGTGGGTTGGGCATGCACATTGTCTACAATCTGGCGACCCGGACCCTCGGCGGAAGCATCTCTTGTCAAAGTGCTCCGGGGTGTGGCATAACGGTTATAATCGACATTCCTTTGACTTGATGAACGGCCCCGAGGTGGGCTCCTGCGCGGTCATGGTTGCCTTGAATCGAGGAAATCGTGCCTGTTTTTTTCCTCCCCGCATCTTGGAGAATGCGATGGCCAAAATTCTGGTTGTCGATGACAACGAAAAAGAGATTCGCCGACCGTTGGTCCGGCAGATGGGACGTGTTTTCGGACCGGACAGGATCCTCGAAGCGGAAAACGGCCAGCAGGCCTTGACGATCGTGGAACGGGAACATCCCATGGTCATCGTGCTGGATGTGATGATGCCGGTGATGGATGGCATTTCCACATGTCGTCTGATTCGCAGCAAGCCTCAGTTCAACGGGGTGTACATCATCATGCTGACGGGACGTGAAGGGGGCCTGGCCGAAGGGTTGGAAATCGGCGCCGATGCCTACGTGCGCAAGCCTTATGATATCGAAGAGTTGACCGCCTATGTGCGCAAGGGAATGAAATTGTCCAAGGAGCGGAACGTTCCGGCCATGGATCCGGTGACCGGACTCTTCAATGAACCCTTTTTCATGGAATCCCTGCTGGTGGGGGAACTGGCCCGCGCCACCCGCTATGAAATCAATTTTTCCGTCATTCGTGTGCGGCTGGATCTGCCGGCGCCGGAGGATGAGCCCAACGATGATTTGCTGCGGGCCGTGGCTCATATGTTCAGTTTTCGGGAGAGCGATCGGGTGGCTTATTTTGGTGGATATGATTTTGTGGTGATGCTGCCCAATACGCCACCAACGCATGCCATGAATATCGCCAACCGCTTGTGTCAGCGCATCCAGGAGCGTTCATTTCCCGGATACGAACGGATCACGGTCAGTTGCGGGGTGGCAAGTTTTGATTCCGCCGAAAACCTGCTTTTGCAACTGGCCGAAGATGCCCTGAATCAGGCGCAGTTGCAGGGCGGCGGCAGGGTGCGCATGGCGGAACTGTCCTGAGATCTTGTTGCATCCGAGGAGGATAAGATAACGTGAAACCCCTGGTGCTCATTGTGGCCCAGCTGGCGGAAATTCGGCATTTGGCCAGGATCCTGGAAAAGCAATTCGAGATTACGATTGCGCTCAATGGGGAAAAGGCGATTTTTGCCACCCGGCAACGCCGTCCGGATGTGATCCTGCTGGATGGGAATATCCGATTGGCCGATGGCGCCCAGGTCTGTCCCAGAATGCGGGCCGATGTCCCGGAGAGCCAGGAGACGCCCGTGGTGTTTCTCCTGGACAGTGGCGCCCAGCGCAGTCAGGCCAGGGTCCAGGGGGCTGTTGATTACCTGCTGCGCCCCTTCGAGGACGACGAGGTTCTGTCCCGCGTGCAGACGTTTGCCTCCTTGAGCCAAATGCAGCGAACGCAGAGGCTCTACAGCGATTCCCTGGAGGTGCAGGTTCGCGAGCGGACCCAGGCGTTGGAAGAAAGCAGGCGTGAAACCATCTACATGCTGGCTCGTGCTGGTGAGTTCAATGATACCGATACCGGTGTGCATATCTGGCGCATGTCGGCGTATGCCAAGGAATTGGCCGTGGCGGCCGGGGCCTCCGCCCGGGAGTGCGAACTCCTGCAATTGGCTGCTTCCATGCATGACATCGGCAAAATCGGTATTCCCGACTCGGTGCTCAAGAAGCCTGCCAAGCTGGATGCCAAAGAGTGGCGGATCATGCAAACACATACGGTCATCGGGCGGGATATTCTGTTGGAGAGCCAGGATCCGCTTTTTCAAATGGGGGCCTTGATCGCGCATCAGCATCACGAAAAATGGAATGGTGCCGGGTATCCGCAGGGGTTGCGGGAGGATGCCATTTCGGTCTGGGCCAGGATTGTCAGTGTGGCGGATGTATTCGATGCCCTGACCATGAAGCGTCCCTATAAGGAACAATGGCCGGTCGAGCAGGCCATGGCCATGATGCAAAAAGATCGTGGTCTCCATTTCGACCCACGCATGTTGGATCTGTTTCAGAAGATTCTTCCGGAGATCCTTCGTATCAAGGAGAAATTTACCTGTCCGTAGCGTCTACGAAAGGGCGGGAAGGGCGCCGAAGACCAGGGGAATCACCACGGAGGGGGAGCGCAAGGGTGGCTGTTGCGGCGTGGACTCCCGCCGTCCCCGGTCGAGGGCTGCGTCGATGGGGACTCCCTGGGCCAGGGCTTTGAGAAAAACCGACAACAAAACATTGTCCATCAGCGGGGGTCCCTGAACGTCGGCCATTTCCGCTTTTTCCGTGATGGGGACCACGTTCCGGCTGGAAGAACAGGTGCTCGGGTCGGGCCAGGCCATGGTGATCGGGATTCCGTTATTGGCGAGCTCGTCGGCCAGGAGCGCGGTTGCCGACCAGGGGGGCGGGCCTCCCGGTGGGGCCTGTCCAAGGATGATCAGAAGTTCGATGCCGCTTTCTTTCAATTCGGGCGTGGCGATTTCCTGACCGCTTCGGGGATCGGGATTTCCCCCCTCGTCGATGAACTGGAAAAATCCCCGGTTGGCGCGTACCAGAGTCGTGCCATCGAGGATCAATCCCTTGGGCTGCAAACGGTGGACTTCCTGAAGCAATCCCGCGAAACTTCCCGAAGGTTCCCAGTGCAGTTCCACCATCTCCTGATTCAGGGGTGGCGGGATCCTTCTGTGATGCCGGGCGGCGGAAGGTGGGTGCGGGGGGAAGGTTGCCAGTATTTTCAGTGGCGACGGCGGATGAAGGTGGAAAAACCGGTGTGGTGTACGTGGCGTTCCACCCTTGCGACGGATGCTCCAACCCCGATTGCCGATCCAGGGAAGATGGGTGGGGGGACGCAACAACTCCCATGGGAGGAGGATGATCTCGGGGAGGGGACTTTGGACGACAAGAAAAAGATCCTCGCCGGGAACGATCCGTGTCTGGAGAAATGGCCAGGAGGGGGCGAGCCAGGCATCGAACAGTTCGATTCCGGTGCTGATGAGGGCGGTTTGTTCCAATTCCGCGGGCAACGGGTGGAGAAACAGGGAGCGGAAATGATCGACGATGGCCAGAACCTCACGGAGTCTTGCCTGGGTCAATGAATGATGCTTGAGCCAACGTCCCTGGAAACGAATCCGGATCAGGAGGTCCGCGTCTGGGTCCTGAGACCAGGGGAGGGTGATCAGTTCGATGATGTTCACGAGGGCGTTCCGTGGCCCAGGAGAGACCGGGCCCTGTTGGCGACTTCGCGGCGTATGTCTTCCTCATCGTCGATGATTCGGTGCTTCATCAGGATACGCCCGGCGACGATGGTGGTATCGACGACGTGGCCCGTGGCGGAATAGACCAGGTTGGAGGCAAGGTTCAGGGGAGGGGTCATCGACGGATCATTGGTGTCGATCAGGAGCAGATCGGCGGGTTGTCCGGGGGCGAGGAGACCCGATGCCCCAAGTAGCGGCGCTTTTCTTCCCTGGGCGATGTCCAGTACCTGGGGGGCGGGGAGGGTGGTGGGGTCTTCGGTGGCGTGTTTTTGGATCAGGGCGAAGGTTTTCATCTCCGAAAACAGATCGAGGCTGTTGTTCGACGCGGCGCCATCGCTTCCGAGTCCGACCGGAATTCCCAGTGACGCGACCCGACCGTAGGGGAAAATTCCTCCGACCGCCAGTTTCAGGTTGGAGGTTGGATTGGTGACCAGGGTGGCGCCGCGACGGGCGATCAGTTCCAGTTCCGCGTCATCGAGAAAGACGCCGTGGGCGAGGATGCAGCGTTCATGCAGCAATCCCAGGGCGTCAAGATGGAAGGCCGGGCGCATCCCGTGTTGTCTCAGGCACGCTTCGACTTCCCATCGATTTTCCGAAAGGTGAATATGAACCCCAAGGTCATGATCCGCGGAAAATCGGGCGCACCAGCGCAGATTCCCGGGAGTGACCGCATAGATCGAGTGGGGAAAAAGGATTGGCCGGATGTGCGGACCATGATGTTCGGGATCTCTCATGATCTCCATGGCCGTCTCCTTGCAGACTTTTCCTTGTTCCGGTCCCTGGGCGTCCACCATTGCCATCCCCAGACTGGCGCGCAGGCCGCTGTCATGAACCGCCCGGGCGACGGCGTGATAATGCCAATATCCATCCTGAAAGACGACGGTTCCGCAGCGGATCATTTCCAGGCAGGCCAGGCGCGTTCCCCAATAGACATCTTCCGCGCTCAAGCGTGCCTCGGCGGGCCAGATCCGTTCCTTGAGCCATGTTTCAAGGGGCAAATCGTCGCCGGCGCCGCGAAACAGCGTCATGGCGGCGTGGGTATGGCCATTGACCAGACCCGGAAGCGCCGTCATGCCGCGGGCATCGAGGCGTGGAAACGTGGAAGGGTTGCTCCCGGTCTCATTGGGTTCGCCGGATCCGACCTGTTCGATGCGTCCATCTTTGATGAGGATCGACAACGGACCCGCTCGTCCTTCCAGAAAAACATTGTGAATGAAAAGATTCATGGCAGGTTCAGGAGCGTCTCCAGGATTCCATGCGCCAGGGGGGCGTTGTCGGCGACCTGGCTTCGGAACAGGTCCATCGTCAGAGGATCGCCGCCGATGCCATTGGCAAAATTGTCCACGATGGCAACCGCCGCATAGGGAAGACCCAGTTCGCAAGCCAAAATACATTCCGATGCCAAGGTCATGCCCACAATCTCGGCCCATGGGGCGTGGCAACGGATTTCCGCTGCCGTTTCAAAGCGGGGACCCGTGGTCTGCCAATAGACGGCCCCATCCACCGGTGCGGGCAGACCAGCGCGGGACAGGGCGGCCAGGAGAACGGACCGCAGGACCGGATCGAATCGCGGCAGGACATGTCCCCGGGCATCGGCAAAAAAGGTCGGGTTGAGGTTGGGGGCGAAAAAATCATCAGGCACCACCACCGAACCGGGAGGAAGATGCCGTCGCAGGCTTCCGACCGACCCCAGGGCAACCACGGAACGAACGCCAGCCTGCTTCAAGGCGGCAAAATGGGCCAGGTGATCGATCCGATGGGGGGGATCATAGTCATCCAGTCCATGGCGTTGCAACAGAATTCGGCCTGAGACCTCCAGGAACGCTACCGTCCCATGCGGCGTTGCGACCTGGAAGCGCCGCGCCTGGCAAAACGGCTCGGTCTTCATCAAACCCATGAGCGAGGTCCCGACGATGACGGCCTTCTGTTCGGTCCCGGTCATGGGTCAGCGCGACCAGAAGCGCCACCAGGGGGCCTGGGGCAGTCCTGGGCTGGGCGGTTTCGGCTGTTCAAGTCTTGTTTCGACCTTCTTCGGGGCGGCAGGGGCATCGTTCGGTGGACCGTCCATTCCGGGTTGGCGAACGGTTCTCGGGGTCAATTCCTCGGTATAGGCGGGTTGATACTTGCCCCCCTGCATCACGTCGGCGTCGGTCGGGACGGGTGGTTTGTTTTCCCCCCGTGGTTCCGTGGGAGCGCCGGGGGTCGCTTCCTGTTCGGTTTGGGTTGATGCTTCTTCGCGTTCATCCTTTTTGCCCCAGGGCCAGAAGGACCAGAAGGATTTTTTCCCGGTCTCGGAGGCTTCGGTTGCGTTCTTTTCATGTTCCTGCATGGCCCTGTCTGCCTGGATCTCGGACGGATCGGCGGTCCCGGCCATCGGGGCTTCGGGCAGGTTGGAGGTCCCGGAGTCCCGAGTGGTGGCGGGGGCCGATTCGTTTGGTTCCACGGCGGATGCGGGAGATGATTCCGATGTGGTCTCGGAGGCGGAATCCTTTTTCAGGAAACGGGGCCAGAAGGATGGGGAGTTCTCTGCCGCCGACTCCGATTCCTTCGGTGGATCGGTCATCGGTTTGCTGAATTCTCCGCCGAAAAGCCATTTGGCGTAACTTCTGTCTTCGTTCTCCCGGGATGAATGACGTGGATCATAGAGGGAATCGTTGAAATTTTTCTGGATGTCCCGGACCAACCCCTGTTCGTCGAAAGTGATTTCGATACGGTTGGTGACCCTTGAGAATGTTCGTTGAATGTTTTTAAACTGCCGGTCCTGGATATAGATCCACCGTTCCTGACGAAAGGTGTTGACCAGGGTTGGCGGTCCGAGAAGTTCGCGAACCTGGTCGCGATGGGTCTGGCCGATGTGAATCTGGTCCGCCTTGTCGGTTTCGATGATGTTGCCCGATTCGCTGACGATGGCTTGACAAGCGGCCAGAAACAGCGAACAAACAAGCACGAGGAATCGGGCGAGCGGATACGAAAGGACGGACATGGCATCACCCAACATCTTGGACGGGGTTGGCTTGGGAGCGCCCTGGTCTGGCCAGACCAGGGCCAGCCTCGGGGGCGATCTTGAATCGGTCTCATGATACTACCGGTCGGGGCGGGAGCAAAGTTTCCATGATGGGCATCGGGTTTCTTCGTTCGGGGAACAGGGACAGGGAGGTGGCGCGGCAACGGGTCATGGCGCTTCATGGACGGATCGTCGAGGAGGTTCTGGAGTGGACCGCCGGGGACCGCTTGGGCGTCGCGGATCGGTTTTCGCTGCGCTTCGAGGTCATGGTGTTGGCGGTTTCGGTGGTGATGGTGTCCGTGAAGGAGGACCGGGAACTGGTCCAGGGATTGTGGGACATGACCTTCGAGGGATTCGAGGAAAGTTTGCGGGGGCGTGGCGTCAACGACATTCGCATCGGTTCGCGCATGCGGGAATTGATCCAGCATGCCATGGGGCGGAGTCGGGCCTACATGGATGCCCTGAATGGCCATGACACAGAGGCCCTCGGTCGGGCGATCGTGCGCAATGTGTTCGGTGGGGAACCTCCACGACAGGAAACAGTTGAAATATTGTTGTCTTCGGTGTTAAATCTCCCGAACCGGGTGTCGGGTGGCATTAATTCTTGAAGCCTTGGAAAGGAAAACAGAATGAACAAGTTGACGATTGATGATGTGGCGTTGAAGGGCAAACGGGTTTTTATCCGTGTCGATTTCAATGTGCCGATGACCGAGAGCGGTACGATTCGCGAGGATACCCGCATCCGTGGCGCCCTCCCGACCATTCGCAAGGCGATCAAGGATGGAGGCCGGGTGGTGCTTGCGTCGCACATGGGCCGTCCCAAGGGCAAGATCATCCCCAGCCTGTCGTTGAAACCGGTGGCGGAGCGTCTGTCCATGCTTTTGGGTCAGGAAGTCAAACTCGCCCCCGACTGTGTCGGACCCGAGGTGGAGGCGATGGTTGACGCCCTGAAGCCGGGTGAGGTCCTGTTGCTGGAGAACGTCCGCTTTCACGGGGGCGAGACCAAGAACGATCCGGCGCTGGCCGATGGTTTTGCCAGACTGGCCGACGTGGCGGTCAATGATGCCTTTGGTACGGCGCATCGTGCCCATTCCTCCAATGTCGGCGTCGGCGAACGTGTTCCTCCCTCGGTCGCGGGATACCTCATGGCGGCGGAAATCGAATACTTCAACAAGGTTGTGCGCAATCCGCAGCGTCCGGTGGTCTCCATTCTCGGTGGCGCCAAGGTTTCGAGCAAGATCGGGGTCATCGAAGCCCTGATGGACAAGGTGGATAAGATCATCATCGGTGGCGCCATGGCGTTCACCTTCTTCAAGGCCCGGGGCTACAACACCGGCACATCCCTGGTCGAGGACGATCAGGTCAAGGTCGCCGCCGACGCCGAAGCCAAGGCCAAGGCCAAGGGGGTGCAACTGGTGTTGCCGGTCGATGCCGTTTGTGCCCAGTCCATGGACGATGGCGCTCCGACCCGGATTTTTCCGGTCAATGCCATTCCCGACGGATGGATGGGGCTTGATGTCGGTCCCGAAACGGTCAAATTGTTCAACGAGGCCCTGGGTGGCGTTCGGACCATCGTCTGGAACGGACCCTTGGGCATGTTCGAGAAGCCCGCCTATGCCACCGGCACCATGGCCCTGGCCAAGACGGTCGCCAACAGTGGCGCGGTCTCGGTGGTCGGCGGCGGTGATACCGACGCGGCGGTGAAACAGGCGGGGGTGGCCAGTTCCATGTCCCACATTTCCACCGGCGGCGGCGCTTTCCTCGAACTGATGGAAGGCAAGGAACTCCCCGGTGTGACCATCATCGGCGAGAAAAAGTAGCGGCTCATGTCCGTGCCAGGAGGGGAGGGGCTTTCGGTCGTCATGATGGGACGCGATGAGGCGCACCATCTGGCCGAGAGTCTGCCTCCACTCCTGGCGGTTGCCGACGAGCTTGTCTTTGTCGATACCGGTTCCGTCGATCGAACCATGGACGTGGTCCGTGCGGCGGGGGGGCGGGTGATTCAAACCAACTGGCGGGATGATTTTTCCGCACCGAAGAATCTGGGTATCGACCATGCCCGGTTTTCGTGGATTTTCAACGTCGATTGCGATGAAATTCTTCAGGATGCGCCTCGGGTCGGTGGTATTTTGCGTGATTGCTGCCGTCGGAGCGATCGTCCGGGTTTGATCATCGCCATCGACAATCTGATGGCCGATGGCGGGGTTGTGGAAAGTCAGGCGGTTCGTCTGTTTCGCAACCATCCCGCCATCCGTTTTGCCAATCCCATTCATGAAAGTGTGGCGCAGTCGCTCCTTGCGCATTGGCCGCGGCAACCGCCATTGGTGGCTCGGGGGGTGCGATTGCTTCATTTGGGTTATCGGGGAGGGATGAATCGGGAAAAAATGCGGCGCAACGTCGCCATCCTCCGTTCCTGGCTGGAGCGGGAGCCTGACTCCATTTTTGGTTGTTACAAACTCGGGATCAACCTGCGACACCTTGGGGCGGGGAGCGAGGGGCTTTACTATTTGCAGCGGGGATTCGATCTTTTGGATCGGCAGACCGATCGGGGGTCATGGCCTTTTGCCGAAAAGTTGGTTGCCGAATATTTTCGCGCCTTGTTGGCGGGAGGGTTCAAGGATCGGGCCGAGGAGGTGAAACGGAGGATTGCCGCATGGAACTGAACGGGAATGACGGGGGAAAGTGAAGAATGATGCCCTTACGCCATCATCCGATGTTCTATTTTCAATGCCTTTTGGATGACTTTCATGAACCCGGCGGCAAAACGGGAACGGGAAAAAAAATCGGTCACCTTCTGTCGTGCCTGGCGTCCCATCCGCTCCGCCAACGATCGATCCTCCAGCAACTGTTTGGCATGAAGTCGCAACGTTCCCGGATCGTCACAGAGAAAACCACTGACTCCATGCTCGATGGGCGACGTGGGATGGACATTGCCCAGGACCGGCAATCCTGCCGCCATCGCTTCGATGGTTGCCATGTTGTATCCGTCCTCCAGCGATGGATGGGCGGTATGAATGAAAAACCGGTGATGGCTTAGAATTTTTTTCAGGTCCTCCCAATCCCGCGAAGGATGCACCCCGGGCATTTCCGGATTGTCGCCGACGATGGTGACCGGTATCCCCGTAAAGGCGGCGCGATGAAAATCCCAGTTCAATAGTTCCTTTTTTCGGTCAATCTGGTTGGCAACACGCAACCCCGCCGCCATGTCGCCGACCCAGGGCAGATAATGTTCCGGATCGACCCCGAATTCCACGACATCGCCACCCGCGAATCCCCAGGATTCCCCCTTGGCGCGCGAAACCGCGACGACATGACCCCCCGTCAATTCAAGGTAATGCTTCAAGGTTTGTTGCACCATCATCGGATTCATCACATCCAAAGCGCCCCTGATTCTGCTTTCCAGGCGATTGTGGATCACCAGAATCCGCGCCCCGGCGATGGTCCGGACATCCATCAAATCCTGGATCGAATGCGCGATGATGCAATCATAGCCACCCGGTGTTTCATGCGCCTGATTCAAGGTGATCAGACGGGCATTTTCCGGTACCGGTCGAATGCGTTTATCCCATGAGGAGACCTCGCGATTGGGCAGTCCGTCGATGATCGCCAACGGATACCCCAACGCCTCCAATTGATGGATCCAGGCTTCATGACTGTTCAGGGTCAAAAGCCTGATCCCGTGCCGTGGAAAGGAAAGATTCATGGTTCGTCCATGGCCGTCGGAAAAAGGTCAGAATCAACTCTTATCATTCAGGGAAGGATACCGTTCCCGAACCACTGCGTCCAATTGTCGTGCAAAGTCAGGATACCGGTCAATGACCCGGTTGAACTCGGTCCGACTGAGGACATAAAGGTCACAAAAACTGACGGCGCGAACCGTGGCGACCCGTTCGACCTGACGCAACAGGGCAATCTCACCAAAGAACGCCCCGGAATTCAGGCGGACCAGGAGTCGTCCCTGGGCATCGAGGACTTCGACCTCGCCATGAAACAGGAAATACATTTCATTGCCCTGGTCCCCTGCGTTGATGATGGTTTCCCGTGGGGAACAGATGGTGGTGGTGAGACAATTGACCAGATCGGTCAGGCATTCATGGGATGCCTGGGTGAAAAAAGGGACGCTGCGCAGCATGAACATGTTGACGTATTTATCGATCTCACGGCGCAATTCCTGCGGCAGTTCGGCGAGGATCTCGGTGGCCATCGTCACCCGATCGCGGAGAAAATGGTCGTAGAAACTGAAGATGTCGTTCTGGATCGAAAGGGGAATCTCATATTTTTTCATGAAGTCGGCCAGCGCCGAGAATTTTTCGTGCTGCCGTTGTTTCTGGGCATTGGCATTGGCAATCACCGTGGAGACGGTACCGATGATGTAACCGTACATGCCGATCCCGACCATCATGACCAGTGTGGCGTAGATGCGGGAAATGTCGGTTTTCGGCGTGATGTCGCCATAGCCGACCGTCGCCACGGTGACGATCAGCCAGTAGACGGCTTGAATGTAGATCGACAAGGGATCGGTATTGTCGGTTTGATAAAGGAGGATCCAGCCGCAGGCAATCAGATTGAGGGCGAGCAGGACCCAGAACAGCAACAGGTAGATCCGAACCTTCTGATTGGTTTCCAGGTAGATCGCATCGACCAGGGTGTTGCCGGTAGGTCGGCGACGATGCTGGGTACCCGGAACAACCGTAACAAGCGCAACATCCGCAACCAGATGATCACTTCGGCATGGATCAGGTCCGCCGGCAGAATGGACCACATGACGAAATCCCAGGGAATCGTCGCGATGATGTCGAGCAGGCATCGGTTCTTCAGGTAGTGCCGACGAATCGCGACCGGATCGGAAATCAATTCGTGTCCCTTGAAGAATGGCGTGCGAAATAATATCAAAATATCGACCATGAACAGGATCGACAGAATAAAGTCCAACCCGTGGGACCACAAAGGCATATCAAGTCTGAGCGCAATTTCGATGGGTACCGAAAATCCATACCAGGCGATGCCCAGGAGCATCGAATAATTCCAGATCGGATTCAGTTGTCCCAGGGTGCGGTGGGTGCCAGGGGTTTCGGTGGTCATGGGTTTACTCTGAATGATTGTTTATAAATTTGAAAGGGTCTGTCATGATGCGACCAATGATCGAATCATGACGACGGTCTGGTCGGACCGGATGACGGTTCAGTGTGGGAGTTGTGCGTGAAAAATGGCGCTGAAAAGAAAAACGACCGGTGATGATCGACGGAGCGAAGTTTGTGGAACCAGGGAATCGATACGTTTCCCGGGAAGGAAGGTCCCGGTCGGTGGGTGGTTCGTGACCCGATGGGGTTTGGGCGGGGCGTTTTCAGGTGATTGGTGATAGAATCCTTGCGAAAGGCGGGGGCGGACCGTGAAGGCAACGGAAGATGACGGACCGGAATATCGGGCGTCAGAAAAAGGGGAGAAACAATGAGTCGGGAAAACCGCTCGGGTTCTGGCTTGGATGAAGAGTCGGTAGTGACACGGCATTTGAGTTACAACCTGTTGACTCCAAGGATTCGGCGCGACTTGAAGGGGCGAATTGTGCCTCATGTCGCATCGGCGGTCAAACTCAATTTGAGGGATGTTTTTCGTTTGCTGAAGAATTATGTTTCCCATCGCTTCATGGAACCATTCAAGATCGTTCTTCCCGTGACTCTTGTTCTTTCGGTGTTTCAGTGGAACTTTCTGAAGGATCCATTGTGGCTGATTGTGGGAATGATTTCGGGGTCGTTTCTGGTGGTCATCGGACTGATGATGCTGGTCGAAGGGTTGCGCCTGGGAATCTTTCCCCTGGGGGAACTCCTGGGTAATGCCTTGCCGCGAAAATTACCGATGCCTGCGATGTTGTCGATCCTTTTCATTCTCGGAGTGGGGAGTACGTGTTGCGACGCGACCTGGGGATGGATGGAGAGGGTGGGCGATGCGGTGGATCGGGGAACGATTCCGGATGTGCAGCTCCTGTTGCTCGGTCGAATGGGATGGGTCCTATTGGCGTCAGGAATGGCCGTGGGATTGGCCCTTGTGTTGGCGACACTCCGTTTTTTCCACGGTTGGCGCTTTAAAATAATGATTCTTGCCGTGTCGCTTTTGCCTCTGGGGTTGACTGTAATGGCATGGATGGATCCATGGGGCAAGGATGTGGTCGGATTGGCCTGGGATTGCGGCGCGGTGGTTCTGGGACCGGTGACGGTTGCGATGTTTCTGGGGTTGGGACGGGGGGTGGCGACGGCCCTGTCCAGAGGCAACGAGACAGCATGGGGTTTGGGGATGATCGCGGTCGCTTTTTTTCTGGTCGTGGCTGCGACTTTGGTGCTTGGAACCCTTTTGGCCGCAACGGTATCTCCCGAGGTCGTTGGGCCCCGGTTGCCGATTCTGGCGGAAGGGACGACGGTTGCGGCGGATCCATCTTCTGGATGGATGTTTGTTTATCGTTCCGCGGCGCTTTCCGCCGTGGTGGCGGTGCTTCCCATGGCGGGACTGATGTTTTTCCTGTTGGTTCTGGTCCTTGGGGAACGGGTCCAGGGGGTGGGGTTGCTGCTCCATGGGGTGGTTCTGTCCACCCTGGGATTGGCCCTCTTCAATACGGGCATGGGCCTGGGACTGGCGGATGCGGGGGGACGTCTGGGGCAGTTTTTCGCATCGGCCCTGGCCCGGAATGGAATGATTGATTTATGGTTCGACTCGGGATTCATGTTCGGGATGGTTTTGTTTCTCGTGGGGACCGTTGCCATCGGTGCAACCTTGGCCGAACCGGGATTGACTGTTTTTACCGCAAATATCGAAAGCCTGTCGCACGGGGTGGCGAGAAAACGAAAACTGACCCGATCGATGGCCTTTGGCGCGGGCATCGGCGGTTTGGTGGGGGTCGCGGGCATCCTCGCCAACGGCATTCATCTCTGGATGCTGGCGCCTCTGGGGCTGGTCATTCTTTTCGCAATCTTCGGTTTCCCGGAAGACTGGGGCACCATTTCCTGGGACGGCGGCATGGTGATTTCCGGACCACTCCTGGTGGGGCTGATCCATCCCCTTGGGATTGGTCTTGGCGGGAGAAGCCACGGGTCGGGGCTGCTTTTTTTCCTCACTGCCGGGGCGATCGTCGCCACACTGTTTACCGGACGCCTGCAACATGGCGCGTCCTCCGGGAGCGGTATATCATGACAACCGGCAGACGGACCATCACGTTTTTGACCGAGGTCAAACTGATCACCTGCATCGTCCAGCGCGGTCTGGGCGACATCATCGTCAAGGCGGCACGAGACGCCGGGGCCCAGGGGGCGACGGTGTTCTTCGCCAAGGGCAGCGGCGTTCGCGAACGGTTGGGGCTCCTGGGCGTTGCGGTCGAGGTCGAAAAGGAGATCGTCAACATTGTCGTCTCTTCCGACCAGATGGAGGGGGTTTTCGAAAGCGTCTACCTCGCCGGTCAACTCGATACCCCGGGGATGGGGTTCATGTATGTGACGCCCCTGGAAAAGGCAGCCACCTACATTCCTAAGGAGGTCGTCGATAAACTTGGACAATGACCCGAAGGAGTGCCAAACCGTCCCTCCCTGGATGCGGGAGCATCCACCGGCACGATTGCTGACCTGTATCGTTCCCGATGACGGGATGGATCGTGCATTGATTCTCGCACTGGAAGACCAGATGGGTCTGTTCACCGCCAACTCCTATCCGTGCCGGGGGTATGGTGTCGGAGAGGGGCTCGGTGGAACGGGCATGGCGGGCGACCCGGACGGCATCGTGGCAGTGGCGGTCGTGACGGTGGTGGTTGCCCCGGACCGCGCCATGGAAGTCTTCGATTTCCTGGGCCGAATGATCGTCGAACGACTCGGGAAGGGACATGCCCTTCTCTATCAGGGCGAGGTGTCCCACGCGACCCGTTTTGAACTCCCAATCGGGATTCCCGATGAAGCGGAACAGTGATGTTGCGTTTCTCTCGTGGAATCATTTTGTTTGGAGGGGTTGGGGATTGAAGGGCTGAAGGCACTTCACCAGTGCGTGGCGTGGGGGCGACTTACAAGGCTGACCTTGATTTTGCCTTTGACTTTTTGCCCGAAGGGCATCATGTTCGTGGGATTGAAAGGTCCTTATGGGGATGTAGCTCAATTGGGAGAGCGCCTGCTTTGCAAGCAGGAGGTCGTCGGTTCGATCCCGTCCATCTCCACCAAAGAGCCATGGGAGCCTACTTCCCAAAAACTGGAAGAATTGTTCTCAACGCAGCCCTTATGTCTTCGCCCATCGAAGTTCGCCGAACCCTCGCCCACGAAATCCTGGCGCACCACGGTCTTAACACGCTTGAAAGGGTGGTTAAGGTCAACCCTCGCCAGGAAGATGTTCCCTGGTTGAAATGCCATCAAGGCCCGCGTTTCAAACGCGCCTCTTGCCCATCGTTTGGAAATGGCACTGTCCTGGTCCTCACGATTCTGCTCTTCGTTCTTGCGGCATGCACGACGCCCAGGCTTTCGTTTCCGGGAAAACTCGAGGTCGCACTTCTCGATATCAAACCGGAAAAGATTTCCTTTTCCCACCAGGTTTTCCGCGTCAGACTCAAGGTCTTCAATCCCGGCGCCGATGACTTTCCCTTGGCAGCCCTGCAAGCGACTCTCAAGGTGGGCAATCTTGAATTTTCGGCGATCCATTTCCAAAAGCCGATGATCCTGAAAAAAAATGAGGGAACCGAAATCGACGCCACCGCCCGAACAGCCCTGGCGGGGGCGTGCAAGGAACTGATCAAATTTTTCAAGAACGACCACAAGGAACTTCCCTACCACATCCGGGGAACAATCCGGGTTGATCGTCCCTGGACCGAGGATGTCCCTTTCGATCGATCGGGAAACATTGATCTTCCGCGGAAACTGGAAGATTCCATCTGAATGAAGAACGATTTTTATTCTACAGGAAACCCTTTCAGGGGAAATGGAGGAATCTTGCCGTCCCGGGGTGCGATTCTTCTGTCGCTGACTGCTTGGTCATGGTATCCTGGCCTGAATCAAGGGTAAATTGATAATGAAAGCTGGACACGGGGTCGTTTTTTCCCTCTTGGGCCGTAGGGAAGGATTGACGATAAAAACATCATTTATTATTTCTATTGCAAGATATACGTGATCAATGGAGGTCAAAATGCAAACCAAATGGCGTCGTTTGGGGATGGTGCTGTCCCTGTCGGGTCTGTTCCTTGGGGTGGGTGAACCCGGTGCCGCGGAAGTATCGATTCCGTGGAAGGCGGATGGTTGGCTGCAATGGCATCCGCACCGGGGAAACTACATGATCGGGCGGGCGGGGACGCAGGTCTATTTTGCGCCGGGAGATCCGGTTGCCGCTCCCGTGCCACAGGTACCGGTCGCGGCGGCGACTCCGGTGGTGGTCGATCCTGATTCGGACGGTGACGGAATTCCCGACTCCAGGGATCGTTGTCCGGGGACGCCTCGCGGGACGATCGTCGATGCCAACGGCTGCGATCCCGATCCCGATGGCGACGGGGTGCGGCGCGAGGATGATCGTTGCCCCAATACTCCGGCGGGAGTGGTGGTCAATGCCCAGGGATGTTGGATCATCGGCAAGATCCTGTTCCGCTTCGACAAGGCGGACGTCCAGAAAAAGTACAAGGATGAACTGAAAAAGGTGAAGGAGGCCATGGGCAAATATCCCGACCTTCGGATCGACATTCAGGGACATGCCGATAGCGTCGGTTCCGTTCCCTACAACGATAAACTTTCCTTGCGGCGGGCAGAGTCGGTGCGCAAATCGTTGCTCCGGCTGGGGCTGTCCAAAGGGCGGATGTCCGTCTCCGCGTTTGGGGAACACCGTCCGACCAACAAAAACACCAATGCCCGGGAACGGGCCGTGAATCGCCGGGTGGAAATCATCTCCAAGGAATAGGGGATGGGGCCACGACCCAATGTGTACGTGGTCCGGGATGGGCTTTGCTTGCCTGTCCCGGACCTGTGCGTTGGGTCGATGGAAGGTTCGCATGAACCAGAAGGGATGACGGTTTGATGTCTGGCGATGCCATGGAACGGCTTGATCTGGAGGTTGAAAAATTGGTGACCGGCGGTCGCGGACTGGCCCGGTCGGCGGGGATGGCGGTATTCATCCCCGGAGCGGTACCGGGGGACCGGCTGAGGGTGCGCATCACGGGACGGCGCCACCACCATGCCACCGCCGAGATCGTCGAAGTTGTGCAACCGGGACCGGGACGGGTTTCCCCACTCTGCCTCCATTTTGCTTCAAGTCTTGAAAAATGCGGTGGTTGTCAGCTGCAACAGCTCGATATCGAGTACCAGCGCGCGTTCAAAAAGGACATCGTCGCTGAAAGTCTTCTGCGGATTGGCCATTTCGCTCCCCTCCCAGCCATCACTCCGATGGCGGAGGTCTCTCCCCCCTGGAACTATCGCCGCAAGGCGGGTTTCAAGATACGCCGGGTCCGTGACCGGTTGCTGTTTGGCTTTCATCAGGCAGGTTCGCATCGGGTGATCGACCTGGACCATTGTCCGGTTCTGCGCCCCGAAATCAATCATTTGATCGCGCCATTGCGTGCCTTGGTCCAATCCCTTTCGGTCCGCGACCGGGTGCCCCAGATCGATGTCATGTCGGGTGACCGCGGCGTCGGATTGGTGATGCACCTCATCGAACCCTTGTCGCCACGGGACCGACAACACTGTCTGGCTTTTGCCCGGGAGCAGGGGTTGGCGCGATTCGATCTTCAGCAGGGACGCAAGGAACGACTTGTTTCCCTGTATCAGGAAGGGAGCCTGGAATACGTGCTCGAAGGGATGTCCCTGAAGTTTCTTCCGGTCGATTTCATTCAGGTCAATGGCGCGGGCAACGTCAATCTGGTGGCCAGGGCCATGGAGATGGTCGGGGAGGGGCAAAGGGCATGGGATCTTTTTTCCGGTATTGGCAATTTTACCCTTCCCCTGGCCCGACGTTACCAGACGGTATTGGCCGTGGAGGGTAACCGATCCTCTTTGGACCGCCTGCGGCTCAATGGCCATCGGGCAGGATTTGCAAAGATCGAGCGACTCCATGGCGATCTTTTTTCAGCCTCCCGGATCGATTCCCTCGGGGCGGGGCCGGTTCCCGAGTTGATCCTGCTCGATCCACCGCGGGATGGCGCGGTGGAACTATGTCGTCGAATCGGACAATTCATCCCGAAACGTCTGGTCTATGTCTCCTGCGATCCGGCGACCTTCAGCCGTGATGCGGCAGTGCTGTGTCATTTCGGGGGGCATCTGCGTCGGGTCGAACCGTTGGATCTTTTTCCGCACACCGCGCACGTCGAACTTGTCGCCCTCTTCGATTGGGGTGGATGAGCTGGTCCGAGATCTGCATCCTGAATTTTCACGGTGTCGCGGTATCGTATCCTTCAACATCTTTACCCCGATGCCGCTGACAAAACGGGAGATTGCAGCGAAGAGGAGACGGATTTGCGCATTGTCGAGCCGGTCGGACCGGTGGTCGCCGTGCCGCCAGCCCGCAATAATACAGAAGGGTTGTTTCATCCCCAGGAAAAACGGGAAAACCGGTTCCTCGCCATCTTTCAGGAGGTCTCCAACCGTTGTCGTCCCGTTGCCGGTCGCATCGTGTCATCGGGAAGGATCCCTTTTCTTCGCGGACGGGGGACGGGGCGTTCCTGATTCCCAGGTGAATGGCGCGACGGGTGGTTTACGATGGGGCTTTCTTCAGGAATTGGCCTCCCCCTCCGGCAACAGATGTTCTTCCCACCCGGGAAAATAGGTTTGCGCCTCTTCGACGCTGATGACTCCCGCTTCCACCGCTTTGTTGACCGCGGCGCTCAGGTCTTCGGGTTTCAAGGCGTCATTGCCGCGCAATCCCTTGCCGACCTTTTCGAGAAGGTAGGAACGGGGCCGACCGGACATCTGTTGGTTGACCATGGCCCCGACAATGGCCTGGAGGGCGTTGGCGGATGTGAAACGGAAATTCATGGTACATCTCCTGAAAAGGACAAGCGCGGGTGGGCATTCTTGGGAAGATCGCCGTCCACCCCATCGCGTGTCAGACATCGAGTACCGGCAGATTGCGCAGCGTTTTGTACAAGGGACGCAGCGTGTCCTTGATGACCTCCATCGCCGGCAGTTGGGTTCCGGTTTCTTGGGTGGACGCCCATTGAAGGAGCCGGGTCATTTCATCCTTCATCAAGGGGGAAAGCTTCCGGATCGCGGCCCGGTCCACCAGCTGCTGCCGCATCCGGGTCAGGAGCGGATGTTCCTCCGGCCAACCGATCCAATCCCGCGGAGGCGGGGGCAGGGGTTCGGGAACGATTCCGTGATCCGACCAGCGTACCGGGCTGTTCGGTGTCTTTTCAAGCGCCCATGAGGCCAGGTGGTGGATGCGGACAAAACAATGGGGAAAACGGTTCCAGGGTTCGCGGGTGAGCGGCAGGTTTCCCCGGGCGACCGCACGGAACAAAAGATCAAGGTGTTCCAGATAAGGGCTAAAATGCCGTTCGACGCCGTCGGACACGCTTCCGGGCCGGAGTGGCGTGGTCGGATTTTTCCGGTTTTCCGCCCCCGTGTCGTCGGGATCGATGCCCAAAAGGATCCAGGCGCTTTCGCGAAAGGTGAGCGACGATCGTTTGAACCATTCCGGATTCATGGATCCTGATCCTTGTCTCGAAAGGGAGAATCGTCCATCCTATTAACCATAACCGGAGGACGGAGGCAATGGGATGAACGCGGTTGACCAGGATCAAAAGAAAAATGGGGATCGGGGACTGCTCCAGGGAGTGTGATGTTGCATCCGAAGGGCATCGTGATTCATGAACCAGACGCTGCGTATTCTTTTCATTGAGGATCATGCCGACCTGGCGGCCAATCTGTGCGATTATTTCGAGGATCGGGGCCACACGGTGGATTGTGCCCTGGATGGTGTCACCGGTCTGCATCTGGCGGTGGTCAATCCCTATGATGTGATCGTGCTGGATCTGATGTTGCCGGGCATGGATGGCCTGACGTTGTGCCATAAACTGCGTCGCGAAGCCCTGAAAAGTACGCCGATGATCATGCTGACGGCGCGCAATACCCTGGAAGACAAGATTGCCGGCTTCACCGGCGGCACGGATGACTATCTGGTGAAACCCTTTGAACTCAAGGAACTCGAATTGCGCATCCATGCCTTGACGAAACGGGCACAAGGACAACGGCAGGAACGCATTTTACGGGTGGCGGATCTGGAGTTCAACCAGGAGACCCTGGAGGTTTTTCGTGGTGGTCGGCGCCTGGTGCTCCAGGCCATCCCTTTGCGCATTCTGGAATTGCTCATGCATCGCTCGCCCGCCGTCGTCCTGCGCCGGGACATCGAACAGGCCGTATGGGGGGATTCCCCACCCGACAGCAATTCCCTTCGGGTTCACATGCATACCCTGAGAACGGCCATCGACCGGCCCGATTGTCCGGTTCTTCTCCATACGCAACGCAGTATCGGTTACCGTCTGGCCCAGACCGATGCGTCCCCGCTATAATCTGCGCTTTCGGGTTGCCCTGGCCTTTGCCGTGTCGGGGGCGATCGTGTGTCTGCTGATGGGGGGCTTTCAGCTCTGGGCGACCCACGACCTCAGCCAGCGTCTGATCGATGAAACCCTGAGCGCCGAACTGGACGACTATTTTTCCCGGCGCGAACGCAATCCCCATTCCCTGCCGCCCAAAACGGTCATCCTCCATGGTTATGTCCGGACCAAGGGGGCTTCCGTGACGGATATGCCCAATTATCTGGATTCCCTTCCTCCCGGACGGCATGACCTGACGGTCGGTCGTCTGACCTATCGGGTGGCGGTGGTGGATCATCTGGGGGAACGGTATTTTTTCCTCTACGACACCACTTTGCAACAAAAACGGGAACAACGATCCATTCTGTTCATTCTGGGTAGCATCGTCATCGTCGGACTGATCGCAGCCCTGGGAGGGGTATGGCTGGTTGGCGTCATCATCGCACCCGTCACGGAACTCGCCAACCGGATCCGCAACCGCCGGACCGATGTCTGGGTCCTTGAACTGGCCGACGATTTTTCCCACGACGAGGTCGGGGAACTGGCGCGTGCCTTCGATGCCCATCTGGGGACCATCCATCTGTTCGCCGAACGGGAGCGGGCGTTTACCGCCGATCTGAGTCATGAGTTGCGGACCTCTCTTTCGGTGATTCTCAACGCAGCGGAAATTCTCCTGGCCGACGAATCCTTGAGCGAGAAACAGCGGCGCCGGGTCGAGCGCATCGATCGGGCGGCTCGGGATATGGGAGAAATGGGCAACGCCCTTCTGCTGATGTCGCGGGAACAAAACCTGCCTGACAGCGCTGAAAAGATCGGTGTTGCCGAGATCATCGAGGAAGCGGTCGCGAAACATCGGTTTCTTCTCGGTGGCAAGCCCATCGAATTGAGTTTCGTTACCGATTCCTCCGTCCAGGTGTATGCCGACCGGGGATTGGTGTTCATTCTTGTCGCCAATCTCATCCGCAATGCCTTCACTTATACAGAATCGGGAACCGTGGAAATCATTCACAAAGGATTGTCCCTGACGATTCGCGACAGTGGGTGCGGCATGGATCCGCGCCAGGGGCGTTCGCCGTTTTATCCTTCCTGGCAGACCGTGTCCCGGACCAAGGGGGCGGGGATTGGTCTGACGCTCGTCCGGCGGATTTGCGAGCGTTATGGTTGGACCCTGCGGATTGCGAGCGGTCGGGATCAAGGAACCACGGTCAAACTTTTTTTTGGATTAACGGACCATTAATCAGGAAATCATCAGGACATAACCATGAAACGGCTATTCTTCCCGGCGCCTATTTCACTTGTCGAGCGGGAGAATGTCGCATCATGTCCGGATCCATCGTTGGAGAAACAGGATTTTCCTGGCGTATTTTCGTTCCGCCCCTGCTCTGGTGGCACCGGGTCACTCCGGCGGCGTTGCGCTCCGATCTGATGGCAGGTTTGACCGGCGCCATCGTGGTCATTCCACAGGGCGTCGCTTTTGCCACCATTGCCGGCATGCCCCCGGTCTATGGGCTTTATGCCGGGATGATTCCGGCGATCGTGGCCGCTTTTTTCGGCTCTTCCTGGCATCTGGTGTCGGGTCCGACGACGGCGGCATCGATCGTTCTGTATTCGCTCCTGAGTGTCCATGCCGAACCGGGAAGCGTCCCTTATGTCCAGTTGGCCTTGACCATGACCTTTCTGGTCGGTCTTGCCCAGCTTGCGCTCGGTGTGGCACGCATGGGGACACTGGTCAATTTCATTTCCCATTCGGTGGTGATCGGATTCACTTCCGGTGCGGCGCTTTTGATCGCGACCAGCCAATTGGGAAACCTGTTGGGCATTCATCTGGAGAGGGGCGGTGAATTTTTCCATATCCTGTCGGAGATTTTGCGGCATATCGGCGATACGAAAATGCCGATCCTGGCGGTTGGCATGTCCACTTTGATGGCGGGGATCCTGTGTCGCGGATTTTTGCCGAGGATTCCTTACATGATCGTCGCCCTGGTCGGTGGAACGTTGGTGGCGACGCTGTTGGACCGGGTGATGTCGGGTGGGGCGGGGGTTGAACGCATCGGTTCCCTTTCCGCTTCGCTGCCTCCGTTGTCGTTTCCCGATTTTTCCCTGGAGACGATCCGAACCCTGGCCCCGGGGGTGATCGCGGTGACATTGCTGGCCCTGACCGAGGCCATTTCCATCGCTCGCGCCATGGCCCTGCGCAGCGGTCAGACCATTCATTCCAATCAGGAGTTCATCGCCCAGGGTCTTTCCAACCTGGTGGGCAGTTTCTTTTCTTCCTATGTCGCCACCGGTTCCTTCAACCGCAGCGGACTCAATTACGAGTGCGGCGCCAGAACCCCTCTGGCCGCCATGAGTTCCGGGGTGATGCTCATTGGCCTGGTGAGCATGGTGGCCCCTCTGGTCGCCTACATTCCCCATGCCGCCATGGCGGGTGTGTTGCTGCTGGTGGCCTGGGGACTCATCGACTGGCACCATATCCATCAGGTCGCCCGGTCCAGCCGTTCCGAAACCCTGATCATGGCCGCCACCTTCGCGGGAACGCTCTTTTTCAATCTGGAGACAGCCATTCTGTTTGGCGTCATGCTTTCCCTGGGACTGTATCTGTCCAGAACCTCCAACCCCCAGGTCATCTCCCGGGTCCCCGATCCAACGCATCCCCGCCGCCGTTTCATCTCCGCCGATATCCGGTCCGAATGCCCTCATGTCCGTATTCTCCGTATCGATGGCTCCCTGTTTTTTGCCGCCATTCCCGCCATTCAGGGGCGTGTCGATCGCCTTGCCCCGGTCCATACCCATCTTGTCCTGATCGCCTCGGGCATCAATTTCATTGATTTGGCCGGAGCCGATTTCCTGGCCGCCGAAGCGGAAAAACGGCGCAGGAGTGGCGGAAGCCTTTCCCTGGTGCGGTTGAAAAAACAGCCCAGAACCTTGTTGGAGCGTGGCGGATACCTGGACACGATCGGCGTGGATCACCTTCACAAGGCGAAAAACGACGCGATCCATGCCGTTTTTTCCCGACTCGAGGCCTCTGCCTGTGATGGCTGCGACCGTCAGGTCTTTCGCGAATGCCCCTGTTCCCGGCCCATTGATCTTCCCGGGGTCTCCGGAGTCGCCTGACGGCGATATCGTGAGCGATCGTTGGGCTGGGGTTGGCGGAGGCTGTTTTAAATGTGCTAAAGTCCTCACGGTTGAAATGATGTGAAATTCCAGACACCGTCGAGGAGAAGATAATGAAAAAACAAAAGATCATGACCGTGGCGCTTGCGTTTTTGCTGGCGGGACACGTGGCCATTCTCGATGCCGCCGATGCAACGGCGCCGGCGGCATCGGCCCCGGCAGCTCCAGCTTCAGCCGCTCCGGCGGCATCGGCTCCTGTCGTCCCGGCTGCTCCCGCGGAGGTTCCATCTCCCGCCATCCCCGCAGCCCCTCCGGCTGCGTCATCGACCCAGACTCCGGCTGCCGCTCCTGCCGCGGTAAAACCTTTGGGAGACATGTCGGGAACCTACGATGTCCATGGCAAGGAGGCAGTCAGCAAGGACGACTATCAGGGGGTGGCCATGGTCACCAAATCCGGGGAGGTCTATTCGGTTCAATATCAGGACAATGAATCGACCGTGCAAGGGGTCGGGTTGGTGGATGGCCCGGTGTTCAGTGTCGCCTATATTTCCGAAGGGACCCCGGCAATCCTGATCCTCAAGGCGGCACCCGATGGCAGCTTGAAGGGACCGTGGGCTTACAAGGGGGAAAATTTCGCGAGTTCCGAAACTTGGAAGCGGCGGTGATCGTCACGATTGACGTTTTCCATAATGGCCGCGCTCCACCCCATCTTTGGTGAATTGCGTCAGGACCATACCCATGAATCGCGTTGTGGACGGTCGGTGCGTTGGAATCCATGGGCACCGAAGAAGTCGCGTTGCGCCGCGACCACCCGGGTCCATAGTGGCGCCTGGCGCAGGGCATCGAAAAAGGACAGTGCCGCAAGGAGTCCCGGTACCGGAAGTTCTCGATTCATCGCCGCCGCCAAAACCGGGCGACCCAGTTTGAACCCCTGGGCCGCCCGCGATCCCAGGTCGGCATCGAGCAGCAGATGGACCGGGTCGGGAGCGGCGGCAAGGGCATTGTGGATCCGTTCCGGCATGGCCCCCTGAAGGATACATCCCTTGCGCCAACAGGCGGCGATCTCTTTTTTGTCGAGGTTCCAATCGAACTGGCGGTTGGCGGCATCGACAAGGGCGAATCCCTGGGCGAAGACGGTGATCCGGGCGGCGAGAAGGGCCTCGGCCAGGGCCGGGATGAGCTGTCGCTTTTCGTCGGCGGAGACCTTTCCGGAGTGATTGGGCCAGGCTTGACGCATCGATCGTCGCGTCGGTTCCATGCGGGAAAGCAGTCGCGCATCGACCCCCTGGAGTAGATTGGGGGTGCTGACGCCAAGTTCCAGGGCGATCTGGGCCGTCCAAAGGCCCGTTCCCTTGTGGTCTACCGCATCGTGAATCAATTCCAGGGCGGGCCGACCCGTTTCGCCATCGATTCTTTCGAGGATTCGGGCAGTGATGGTGGTCAGATAACCGGCCAATTCTCCCTGGCCCCAGCCATGAAAAACCTCGGCCTGTTCCGGAATGTCCAGGCCGAGGAGGTGTTCCAGCAGTGATTGGGCCTCGGCAAGGAGTTGCATGTCGGCATATTCGATGCCGTTATGGATCATTTTGACGAAATGCCCCCCCGCGACCTCCGGGGTATGGAACAGGCAGGGATGCTGGTCAAACCGGGCACAGATGGTTTCCAGGATGTGTTTCAGGGTGGGGGGAACCCTGGTTCCGCCCAACATGATGGCCGGTCCGTGACGGGCGCCATGGGCCCCCCCGGAGATTCCCGCCCCCAGGAAAACGATTCCCTGGCGGGAAAGTTCCCGGCAGCGCCGCAGGGTATCGGAAAAATGGCTGTTGCCGCCATCGAGAATCGTATCTCCCGAGAGGAGCCTGGGGATCGCCCGGGCCAGGAGGCGATCCACCGGATCTCCCGCCTTGATCATGATGAATACCAGGCGCGGAGGCTTGAGCGCCGCGATGAAAGACTCCAGGTCTTCGTGCAGCGCAAAGGAATCCGATGCCAGTCCCGGTTCCTGGGCACAGTGGTTGCGGCATGCGGCGTCCACGTCGAATGCCGCGACCTCGATTCCTTTCTCCAGCATGTTGATCGCCAGGTTTCGTCCCATGGTCGCCAGACCGATCAGGCCGATCTTCATACAGGTCTCTCGCACCTTGGTCTGGATCAGGGATGGCCGAAGGCGGTCCACTGAAGCCCGGTGGTTCGAATCCGTTCCGAGGATTGCGATTCCACCACCAGGATGAAGCCCTGGGGGGTGATCTCCTCGGCGGACACCTGCATCCTTCCTTCATCGACGGAAAAATCGAGGGAGGTCATCCCCAATTGCACCAGGGGGATGGCTGAAAAAGGGGTCTGAAAGGTGATCGCCTGACGATAGGTTCTCCTTTTGAAGAATACGTCGGTCAATTTCCAGTTTTCATCCTGTTTTTCGACAAGATGCGTCCCGTGTTCGATACGCCATCCCTCGCGGGTCAGCCGTTGGATTTCCTGAGTTTCCGCGACACATTGTCGTTCCAGGGTATCGAGGCGTTGCGGCAGGTCGGTTGCTAGGCCATCGACGATTCCCTGGAGGGCCTGTCCTTGTGCATCGTGCCGGGAATTGGACTGTTCCACGTCGTGACGCAGGGTATCGATCCGTTGCCGCAAGTCGGTCAGTTCCATGCGCAACGATTGCAGCGCATCGACCTGATGGCGCAGCCCCGAGGTTTCGCCGCGCAACGGTTGCAGCGTTTCGAGCGACTGGCTCAAGGTGGTCATCCGTTCTTCCAATGATCCGATCCGGCCTTGCATCGCATCGATTCCTCCACCCGTCAGCCAGTTGCCCAGGCGGGAGCGAAAGGAACGACCGGGGTCGGGGGGCCTGTTGCCGGGCGATTCGACGGATTCGATGACCCATTGCCATCCTTCTTCCATCGGTTGGTGAAAGAACAGGATCGCCGAAAAAAGAAGGATGAGGACAAGAAGAATGCGGCCCATGCTGGTCAGAAAAATCCGGGTTGAAGGTTGATGGCGCGGCTCCAGAATGGTGCGCTGGAGCGACGCATGTCCTGAACGAACTGGCCATATTCCAGTCCGGTATTCTCCTCCCATGTTTTGGCCTGTTTTTCCATCCATGTCCAGTCGGTTTGGTGTCGGTCCCCGGGAAAGCCCAGGAGGATTTCGTTGCGTGACATGCGTACCGGAAGACGCAACAGGCGATTTCCGAACAGGGATTTCAATATTTTGCTGCTCGAATTGTAGATCACGCTGTCCGATTTGGTCATGTTGATGGCGAGGATCCCGGAAGCGGACAGGGATTTTTTTGCCGTCAGAAAAAAATGTCGGACATGGACCGATCGAGCCATCCCCAGACCATCGAAGGCATCGACCAGAATCAGGTCGAAACGTGCCGTGGCGACGGACTCCAGAAAGAGGGCGCCGTCCGCCTGGTGAATGCGGAGGCGCGGATCTTCGGGCAGGCCGAAAAAGGAACGCGCCGTCTGTTCCATCGCCGCATCGATCTCGACGACATCCAGACGGCAGTCCGGAATGTGGTGCAGAATGAATTTGACCATTGATCCGCCGCCAAGGCCGAGCATCAGGATTCGCGGGGCCTTGACGCCCGTGAGGAAAAGAAGTGCCGTCATCATGTGGCGCGTATAGGGAAGGACCAATCGCAGAGGGTCAGCCAGGTCCATGCGTGACTGGATCAGCCGGCTCATGAAATACATGGCCCGCATGCCATCCGCTTCGTCCACGATGTCAATGACATGTTCGCGGAAAAAACGACGGTGGATGACCCGCCCCGATGGGTACAATGGTTGTCCGTGGCCATCGGTGGGCTGGGCGGGATCTTCGGGGAGAGGAACGGTTGGTTCCATGGGATCAGGTCGGGGGGTGCTGTTTTTTTCGCAGCATGAAACTCCAGTACAGATCGGATCCGGCTGCGGTTTCAAAGGAAAAGTCTCCGGTCCATTCCAGGATGAAGCCCGATTTCGCAAACAGGCTTGACCACATGCTTTTCCCCAGGACTGAATAATGATTTGGATTTTTTTCATGATGACAGGCAGTGTCGGGTGCCGGGACCTCGACGTACAGTCGCCCGTCGTTTTTGAGTGTCCGGTAAAAACCGTACAGGGTCAACAGGGGCGAGAAGCTGTGTTCCAGGGTGTGCCGGCACCAGATCAGGTCGAAAAACGCCGTGTCGAATTCGAGAAATGAAACATCCATGTCCCGGACATCCAATCCTCTTTGCCGGCATTGTTCCGCTTCGGGACCGAGGGTGATGCCGAGGGCATCGACGCCGTGGCGGGCAAATTCCTCCAGGGCGAGTCCATGACCGCAACCGGCATCGAGAATTCTTTGTCCGGGGAGGATGATTCCCGTTTCCGCCAGTTGTTTGATCATTTGTTTCGTGATTGTCGGATGCGGTTCGCCAGAGGGTTCCGGATAGATGTCGGCGCGCAGGTGTTGGAGAAAGGATTTGATGAAGGGGCAGGGGTTCATGGCAGAGTGACGGTAGACTCAAGAGGGATGAAAAAGGATGGCATGGGGGTTGTCGCTGGTCTAGGAAAAAGGCCGACGGGATGGGGACCGAAGATGTCGCCGTTCCAGCCAGGATTGTTTTCCCTGAAGACGGCACCTGTGACAAAATTTTCCACGGGCATTTTTCGCGAGTGGGGCACCGCAGCGCATGCAGGTATATGGGGTTGGCGGCGATCGGCCCAATTGCCGGTTGATGGATTGGTTGAGTTGTTCCCGGAGGAGCTGGGCCTCATGCAGTTGCGGAAAGTTTCGGGGAAAACGAAAATGAAGCCATGAGTACAGGTTGACGATTTTCATCGCGTTTTCCAGATCGACGAGGGGTTCGTCTCCCTCCTGGCCCGTGGCGGGCAACAGCGGTTTCACGAAGCGTTTCTTGTTTCTGGCGACCGTTTCGACCATGAGTTCGAAGGCGGTGACGGCGCTTGTGGACTTGAGGGGAACGGGGGCTGCGGACAGGGTAAATCGGGTTTCCAGGGGAAGGGCGCGAAAACGGTCGGTAATCCGGGCCAGGGTGATTTGATCTTCCAGATCCGACATCAGATAGACCCGGGGATCGGGCTTGACCGAGCGGAGAAACAACAGAAACAGGCGGGCCAGCGATCGGTCGCCGACCCCTTTGATTTCGGTCATGGCCAGGAGGTGTTGCAGGTTGGGGGCCAGATGGGCCTTTTGGATTTCCGGGGGATTTTTTTCCCAGGCATCGCGGATATGGCTCATGGGAATGCGGAATGTTCCGATCCAGCCGACCTGGTTCTTGCCGAACCGTCCCGCGCGACCGCCGATCTGACGGACCTCCATGGGGGTCAGGGGGTGATCGGTCCGGTCGATGTGTTTGGCATCCTCGGCGAAGAGCAGTTTTTCGATGGGCAGGTTCAGTCCCATGCCGATGGCATCGGTGGCCACCAGAAAGGGACACCGGCCCGAGGCGAACAACTGGGCCTGATGCCGGCGAACTTCGGGAGGAAGGGCGCCGTACAGGACGGCGACGGCGGTTCCGGTCCTGCGTTCGAGGGTTTCCTTGAGTCCGAGGACATGTTTGCGCGAAAAGGCGATCAGGGCGGTCCCCGGGGTCAGGTCGGTGAATTCCTTGACCGGATGCGGAAGCATTTTCAGCGGCGTCAACCGTTCCAGGGTGACGATGTTCCAGGGATCCCCGGTGAGCCCGAGCAGTTTTTCGATGGCGGGCCGCGCCTCGGGGGCGCCAACGACACAGACCTCCCGCGCCTGGACTCCGAGGATCGCCTGGGTCCAGGCCCATCCTCGTTCCGGGTCTCCCAGCATCTGGATTTCGTCGATGACACCCATCTCCCAGGTTTCCTGAAGGGGAAGCATTTCGATGGTGCTGGCGGTATGGCGTGCCCCTTCCACCAGGATCCGTTCCTCTCCGGTCACCATGTTGCAGGGGACGCCCCATTTGTTGAGGGTTTCGGCGACCTCCAGGGCCAGAAGGCGCAGCGGCGCCAGATAGATGCCATCGGCGGCCTGGGCAAGTCTTTGCAGGGCCTGATAGGTCTTTCCCGAATTGGTCGGTCCGAGAAACAGGGTGAACCGTCGCTGTTGGAATCGGGCGCCGAACATCAGATGAAACTCCCGAATCCGGATCGCCTCTTCCAGTTCATGATCGAAATGGGCGGTTTCGAGCGCCTTGAAAATTCGTCCGAAATAATTCCAGTAGGGCATCAGATGGAAGGGATGAGGATGGTCCTCCTCTTCCTTTCTCAGATTCTGGTCCAGACGACGGATGATGGGTGGATCGGAGGCGCGTTCGTCCTGTAGAATAAGGTCGAGCCGTCGTTGGCGGCAGGCTTCCCGTGCCTGTCGCCACACCTCCTGGTCGGGTTGGGGCAGTGGCAGGGAAAGTTTTTCCAATGGCGTGACAAGTTCCATTCCCCAGTCCAGGAGTCGCTCATGCTCGGTGATGAATTCCTGCCAGCCCTCTTCGATTCCGGGCCCTTCCAGGGCCGGCAGCCGGGTCGTCCAGGTGCGCAAACGGTGTTCCAGGGCGTGCCATCCCTGGGAAAGAGCATCACTCTGGCCAAGATAACGATCCCTGAACTGCAACAGGTATTCTTCCTCGGAGAGGGTCTGGTCAAAATCGAACAAATGCCTGGGCACGTCATCCACGAATTCCACCGACGCCGGTTTGGTTCCGGCGGGGACTCTGCGCCCCAGTTTTTTCCAGGCTTTGCGTGTTTTCATGGTGGGATGGCCAAGGGCAGGGAAAATTTCATCAGGACTGCAATTCTCGGTTTGTCGGGATAGTGCCATGTTTTGTCCTCCTCGTCATCGGTCATGAGGGGGTGTGGGGGAGACGATGCGGATTGGTTTGGATCTTGGCGGGAGCAAAATCGAGGTGGCGCTGTTGAGCGATGCCGGGGAATTCCTGTATCGCCGGCGCGAGGCGACACCCCAGGGGCGTTATCGTGAGACTCTGGAGGCGGTTGTGGCTCTGATCCATGACGCACTCCAGGAAGTCTCCCGGCGAACCCCATCCGGGGCAGTCCGATCCACGATCATCCCCGTGGGCATCGGACTTCCCGGAGCGATTTCCCATCGTACCGGACGGGTGAAAAATGCCAATTCCACCTGTCTGATCGGCAAGGATCTTCAGGGCGATCTGGAAGAGATGCTGGGATTCCGGGTCCACCTGGCCAACGATGCCGATTGCTTCACTTTGTCCGAGGCGGTCGATGGGGCGGCGTTCGGGCATCGGGTGGTGATGGGGGTCATCCTGGGAACGGGGGTTGGTGGTGGCATCGCCGTCGAAGGTCGGCTGCTTCAGGGACCCAACCTGATCACCGGCGAATGGGGACACAATCCGTTGCCCTGGCCCAGGGATGGCGAACGACCAGGCCCACCCTGCTATTGCGGCAAGAAGGGGTGTATCGAAACTTTCCTTTCGGGGCCAGGATTGGAAAACGAGCATCAACGGATCGCGGGAAAACGTCTGGCGGCGCAAGCGATCGTGGAACGGGCCGGTGCGGGGGATCCCCTTGCCCTGAAGGTGATGGAAGAGTATGAGGATCGTCTGGCCCGCGGATTGGCGGTAGTGATCAACCTGCTGGACCCCGACGTGATCGTCCTGGGGGGCGGGCTTTCCAACATCGATCGCCTGTATGTGAATGTCCCGGCTCATCTGCCCCGATATGTCTTTTCCGATCAGGTGGAAACGCGGCTCGTCAAGGCCCGGTTTGGCGATTCGAGCGGTGTCCGGGGGGCGGCGTGGCTTGGCTTGCGTGGCGGCGCGGGGGGCAGTGGCGGGGACTAGGGGACTGGGGTCGAAGAAGGTGGCGTGGCCTTCCATTGGTAAAGACGATGGCGGCGTATTCGGAAGGTGCGTGCATTTTTCGACGGGATCATTTTTTTTACCTTGTCCCATGCCTTGGCCTGATTCATCTTCGGTGCTGATGTCGGACCTTTTCACGGTCGCCGTGGATTCGCGGGATCGTTCTACAGATTTCAGTCTGGATGGAGGATGCAACCTATGAAGGGGATCGTACTGGGCAGCGGGACGGGAATTCCATCACCATCACGCAATTCAGCGGGATACTATCTGGAGGCCGGCGGGTTGAATCTGCTCGTCGATTGCGGTCCAGGGACGTTGCGGCGTTTGGTGCGGGTCAGAAAAGGGATTACCAACCTGGATGCCATCTTCATCACCCACACCCATCCGGACCATGTGAGCGACCTGACGCCGCTGATTCATGGTCTGCGGATCGGCAGCACCGGTCGGCGCAAAAAACTCTCCATCTACGGGCCTCCCGGACTCAAGGAGTATTATGAGCGGATCGTTCTGACCCAGATTCGGCTTCCGGACCATTTCGCGGTTGAAGTCCAGGAGGTGGAATCGACGTTGACCTTCGGGACCCTGGTGGTCCGGACCTTTCCGGTCAAGCATGTGGAACACTTGCAGAGTGTCGCCTACCGCTTCGAGGAAGGGGGGCGTTCCGTCGTTTTCTCGGGCGATTGCGATTATGATCAGGGATTGATCGACGGTTCGCGTCATGCCGATTTGTTGATCCTGGATTGCTGCACCCTGGACTCGGACAAGATGGAGGGACATCTTTCGGCAGGGCTTGCAGGCCTGGTTGCCGCCAAGGCGGAAGTCAAACACCTGATGCCCACCCATTTCTTTCCCATTCCGGCGGCCGATTCGGAACGGGAGCAGGAATGTCGGATTCAATACTCCGGAAAAATCACCCTTGCCGAGGATCTGATGACGTTCGAAATGTAAACGTTGTGGCAAGAGCGACCGTGTCGAAGCCTTGGACGTTTTTTTTCAAACCAGGATGATCGGGAAGGGACAGGACCTTTTCGCCTGGATTTGGGACGGAACTCCAGGGCTTTTTTTTTGTAAGTTTCTGTAAAGATTTTTATTTCTTTTGCGGGGTATCATGTTCCTGGCGTCAAGATGACCTTTTTTGCCGATCTTCACGTTCATTCCCGTTTTTCCCGTGGCACTAGTGCCGAGTGCGACCTGGAGGGGCTGGCATGGTGGGCCGGACGCAAGGGGTTGACGGTCATTGGCACGGGAGACTTTACCCATCCCGAGTGGCGCAACCAATTGTATACCCATCTCAAGGAGGCCCAGCCGGGTCTTTTTTGTCTGCGACCGGAATGGCAACGGTCTGTCGTCTGCCGTCCAGGATCGATGGGGGGAGCGGTCCGGTTTCAATTGACGGTGGAGTTGGCTACTGTCTATCGTCAGGATGGACGGGGTCGGAGGATTCATCACCTGGTATCGGTACCCGACTTTCAGACGATGGAACGTCTGGTAAAGCGTTTGGCTCGGGTCGGTCGTCTTGATGCGGATGGGCGACCGATGCTGCCGCTTTCGGGCCGGAATTTATTGGAGATGGTCCTTGAAGCGGGAGCGGGGGCCTGGCTGATTCCGGCGCATGTCTGGACCCCATGGTATGCCCTGTTCGGGTCTCGATCCGGCTTCGATTCCATCGAAGAGTGTTATGGTGATCTTTCGTCCGAGATTTTCGCCCTGGAAACAGGATTGTCCTCCGATCCTGCCATGAACCGGCGCATCTCAAGGCTCGATGGCCGGCAAATGGTCTCCTTTTCCGATGCCCATGCCCCCGCCCGCCTGGGACGGGAGGCAACGGGGTTCGATACCGCGTTGGATTATCAGGCAATACAACGGGCGCTGCGTGGCCAGGGAGGATTGTGGGGGACGTTGGAATTTTTTCCCGAGGAGGGGAAATACCATCACGATGGTCACCGTCGTTGCGGCGTTTCCCAGGATCCCCAACGGACCCGGATTCTGGGAACCACCTGTCCCGTTTGCGGCAAACCCCTGACCCTCGGAGTCCTCAACCGTCTGGAAGCTCAAGCCGATCGTCCTGTCGCCGAAAACAGGCGCGAACAGTTTGAATGGCTGTTGCCCTTGGTGGAAATCCTGGCGCAATTGGAAGGGACCGGGGTGAACAGCCTTCGGGTCCGGCGGCGTTTGGAACAAACCCTGACCCTGTTGGGCCCGGAACTTGAGATTTTGCGTTTGATTCCCCTGGAAGAGATCGCCATCCGTGCCGGCAGGGACCTGGCTGCAGCCATCGGCCAGGTCCGCCGCAATGAAGTCCGTCGCATCTCCGGATTCGATGGCCGGTTCGGACGGATTTTGTTGGGTAGGGGGGAGTAAAAATACTCGTTATATTGCGCCATTTCACCCGAAGCGAATTTCCGCGTGGTTTTTGCGGAAATTCGCTTCGGGTGAAATGGCGCGTAAAAAAACAAAGTCAAAAACAAAATCAAAACCCTGGGGGCAATCCCCAGACCCCTTTTTTCTTTCAATAATCCCGAATCCAGAGAGGGACCTGAATAGTTACAATTTCTCCAGGGATCCCGGAATTTTTAATACTCGTACAACCTATTGAAAAATATCATCAAAATTTTTTGCTTTGACTATATTTTCCGTCCAACGTTCCAGGGTTTTCAGATCAGCCTGGAGCAGCCGGGTTTGTACCCAATCTGGTACGGAAGTACCGAAGCGGCACTGAATGATACGAAGCAAGGTTCGCATTTCTCCTTCGCGAAGGCCTTCGCGAAGACCCTCCCGATGTTCCTGTACCAGGCGATGCTCGAATTTCGGCAGGGAAAAAAGTTCTTCTTCGGGCGTCGCTTCGACCATGAACTTGAACCATTCCTTGCCAAGGCCCATGACATATTCCGGAGTCATCTCCTGCGTCTCCGGACTTTCCAATGACCCTTTCATTTTCAACCTCCATAAACCGGAAACAAGGCATCTGAACGAAGTGGAGTAGTGTAACCAGTCCGATCGGTTGATGGTTCCGAAGGCCTTCCGCCATTCTTCCCG
>JADGCV010000019.1:0-17135 GCA_015228815.1 Magnetococcales bacterium
GAAAGTTTCTTCGTCCGTCACGCCTACTTCCTGGGGGCCAACGACCCTTACAAGGCCCTCAAGACCACCCTCAAGGCAGAGATCGACCAGGAGGCATGGGAGTCCCTGCACAGCGATGTCTCCCGCCCCTTCGATAAACCCAAATCGGGCCGCATCGCCGTCAAGGTGATCAACCATCTGGGGGACGAAGTGATGAAGGTGTTTGGAGTATAATCGTCCATACTTCTTTAAAATCTTGAATGGAAAAGAATGAACACATTTCGAGATGCCCTTGCTCCTCGTGCTGTTCAAATGCCACGAGTCGTTCGTGAGCATGAAATTCTCAGGGTTATTGGTGAGATTTCAATGGAACCTCGTGATGAGGCGGTAATTAAGGCACGGGGCGAAATTCTAAAATGGGTTCAGTCGAGATGTGGAGGACAACTTCCTCAACAAGCGTGGAACGGTGAAACTTTTGATTATTTTTCAGGTGGAAGGAATAGTGTTGGTGTCCGAATACAGGAACCTCAACTCGACGTGTGGGCAGTTCGGGCGGATGATCCGGATAAATCGGTAGCTGGGCGTGTATGGACTACTGAAGTCGTTATAAGCAGAGTGGATAATGGTCATCCCTATTTTAATTCTCGGTTGATTGTTAGTTCCCAAGAGGACCAACTTTATATTGAACCTGCTGTACAAGGATTTATAAGGAAACTATCTGAGAATGTAGCTCTGATCCGAGATGGGTATCGTTTTGTTTTGGACCCTATAAAAATTGAGTCCCAAGTAGATTATGATTGGTTCAGGAAAATATTATTAGATCCAAACAGATCTCTCCCAATTATTGTTTTGACTACTGGAAGACCCGTTGATGGTCATCGTCAGCTACTTATCAATACTGTAAATCTGTGCAAAACTACGATGGGAATCGCTGTTGTTGTTATTTTGACTTCTGAATTTTGCTGGAAATTATCAGAAGAATTTGGCCAGCAAAGATCCGTGTTTGGCGGTGCTGTTCGAGTATATTTGCCTGGTTTTTCTGACGAATCAAACCCATATGATCACAGGCTTTTCTTGGCAAATCAACTGTCAATTGGTAAAGAAAAAAAATTCGTTCTTCAATGGTTAAGAAATTTGGCAGCAAGAGAGAGTATTAAACGGACAAGGCTTGGTCAAGATGTCTATTCATTTTCATTAATTCGAAATGCGTCATTAAAATTCCTAGAAAAAAATCTTGACCAATCAGATGCGGATGAAAGTGAGAAGCTACAGGCAGCACTCACTCGTATAAAAGCGTTGGAAGACACAATTAAATCTCTTGAAAATGAGAATAATTTTTATATTGATGAGCACGACAAGATTGAAAAAAGAGTGGAAGATGCTGAAAAATTGACGTGCGCATCTGCATTTAGAATCCAGCAGCTACAGGATCAGATAAAAAATAGTGGCTCAAAGCCCGATGAGTCGCTTGCATTACCTGATACATGGGCGAAGTTTGGTGACTGGTGTGATAAGAATCTTACAGGACGATTAATTTTATCTTCCTCTGCACGGCGTGGCGTCAAATCTCCAGAATTTGAGGACGTCCAGTTAACCGCACGTTGCCTATTATGGTTGGCAAATGAATGCAGGGAAAGTCGGCTTGGCCAATATAATCTCCCTCTCCGTGAGGTACAGATAGAGTCAGGAGTCCGAAATTCCCATTGTGGTAGAGATGAATATGAAACAACGTGGGGAGGTAAACGGTATACAGTTGATTGGCATGTAAAAAATGGAGGAAACACTCGGGATCCTTCAAGGTGTCTCCGTATTTACTACTTTTGGGACACAGCAAGCCAGCAAATTATTATTGCAGATATGCCTGCTCATAGGAAAACAGATGCTAGTTGAGGATTAGTATCCCATGGAATTCCGCATCGCCGATACCTTCACGGCATCCCTGGCCAAGCTGACCGGACAGCAACAAAAAGCGGTCAAAACAACCGCTTTTGACCTTCAAATGGATCCAGTCAATCCGGGGATGGACTTTCACAGGTTGGACAAGGCCAAGGATCCCAACTTCTGGTCGGTTCGGGTCAATGCCGATATCCGACTCATCGTCCACAAGACGGCGTCCAGCCTGTTGCTGGTCTATGTGGATCACCATGACAAGGCCTATCAATGGGCGGAACGCCGTAAAATCGAACGCCATCCCCACACCGGCGCAGCCCAGTTGATGGAGGTCAGGGAAACAGTTGAAGAGATTGTCATTGATCAAACGCGGGTAGAAGAAAAACCTGTCTCTGCAAAACCACGTATTTTTGCCAATTTGAGCAAAGGCGATCTCCTTGGTTTTGGCGTGCCGCCAGAATGGGTGGATGAAGTCCGCAAAGCCAACGAGGATTCCCTCTTCGATATTGCAGAACACCTGCCACAGGAGGCCGCGGAGGCCTTGCTGAATCTCGCTGTGGGCGTCCAGCCCAAGGTTGCCCCAATGACGACGGAAGACGACAATCCCTTCGATCATCCGGATGCCCAACGTCGTTTCCGCGTCATGTCCAACCAGGAAGCGTTGGCTACCGCCCTCAACGATCCCTGGGAGAAGTGGACGGTCTTTCTGCACCCCTCCCAGCGTGCGTTGGTGGAACGGGAGTTTCATGGGCCGGCTCGCATCTCCGGTTCCGCCGGAACGGGAAAAACCATCGTCGCACTGCACCGGGCCGTCCATCTCGCCCGCCGGAATCCGGATTCCCTCGTTCTCCTCACCACCTTTTCCAGTACACTGGCCAATGCCCTGCAAACCAAGTTGAACCGCCTGGTGGGCAATGAAGCGGGGATTATGGCGCGTATCATCGTTCGTTCCATCAAGCGTATCGGCGGGGACATGTATGCAGCGTCGTGTGGCAAGCCCAATATCGTTCCGGAAGAGACCGTGCAGGAACTTCTGGGGGAAAAATCGACATCTTTGGGCGCGGACCTTTTCCCCAACCGGTTTCTCTTGGGAGAGTGGACCGACGTGGTCGATGCGTGGCAGTTGAAAAGCTGGGAGGCATACCGGGACGTGCAACGTCTGGGCAGGAAAACCCGTATCGGCGGCAAACAGCGGGAGGTGTTGTGGTCCATCTTCTCGGAGGTCAGGAGGGAATTGGCCAAGCGGGGAATGATCACTTGGTCGGATCTTTTCGCTCAGGTGACGGGCCAAATTCTGGAATCAGCGAAATCACCCTTCGACTTTGCGGTCGTTGACGAGGCTCAAGATCTGGGTGCGGCCGAGGTTCGCTTCCTGGCCAGCGTGGGATCTGGTCGCCTTGATGGGCTTTTTTTCGCCGGTGACCTGGGTCAGCGCATCTTCCAACAGCCGTTCTCCTGGAAGTCGCTGGGAATCGATATCCGTGGGCGGTCCAGCACCCTTCGGATCAATTACCGTACATCCCACCAGATTCGAAGCCATGCAGACCGTCTGCTTCCCACCTCATTATCCGATGTGGACGGGAATACCGAAAACCGTCGTGGTGCCATTTCCGTGTTCAATGGTCCGGTTCCGGAAGTCCGCATCCTCGATGGTGAAGAAGAGGAAATGTCCACTGTTTCAAATTGGCTCGCACAAAGATTGAAGGATGGATTCCAGCCACATGAAATTGGGGTGTTCGTCCGTTCTTCCGCCCAAATGACCCGGGCACAAGAAGCAGTCGAATCGGCTGGCGCTGTTCCACTGAAATTGGATGACGCGGTTGAAATCCAGGCAGGTCGGATTTCCATGGGCACCATGCATCTGGCAAAAGGATTGGAGTTCCGTGCCGTTGCCGTGATGGCCTGCGATGATGAGATCCTTCCCTTGCAGAAACGCATTGAATCCATTTCCGACGATGCTGACCTGGAAGAGGTTTACAACACGGAACGGCACCTGTTATACGTGGCTTGCACCCGCGCCCGGGATTACCTTCTGGTATCGGGTGTGGATCCGGCCTCGGAGTTTTTGGATGATTTGGTTTGACAGATATTTTATTAGTTATTATATTGTTATACAGAAGCGCTAATCGCGAACATGATGCCCTTCGGGCAAAAAAATCAAAGGCAAAGTCAAAAACATTGGGGGCTTCGCCCCCAAACCCCTTCCCAGACCCATCCTGATGACGATCATGAAAGCGGTCGTGGGACTGGGCGACCTCGCTCGAATCCATTGCCACCGTTCAACACGCCCCGCGCAAGGAAAGGATGACCCATCCCTTGCGTTCGGCCAAGTCGCGAAATCGTGGATCGGGATCGACCACCCGCGGATGATCCACCTGTTCCAAAAGAGGAATGTCGTTCAACGAATCGGAATAGAACCAGCTTCCCACCAGAGTTTCCCCATGGTGTTGCATCCATTGCCGCAAACGGAGCACCTTGCCCTCCCGGAAACAGGGAATGCCCCATGGACGCCCCGTGAACCCGCGCCCCCCCGGTTGGAGTTCGGTGGCCAGAAGATGATCCACCCCCAGGCGATCGGCAATAGGCTCGGTGACAAAACGGTTGGTGGCGGTGATGATCACAAGGGTATCCCCCCGTTGCCGGTGATGGCGCAATAAATCCGCAGTCCCCGGAGCGATGATCGGCTCGATTTTCTCGGCCATGAACCCCTCGCGCCATCGCTTCAAGGTCTCAAGGTCATGTCGCGCCAGTTCCGCCAACTGAAACCGAAGATAGGCATCGATGTCAAGAACCCCTCGGGCATATTCGTCATAGAACCTTCGGTTTTCCGCCTCGTATCCGGGACCATCGACCACCCCCAGATCGACCAGATGGCAGCCCCACAGATAATCGCTGTCGCCCGCCAGCAGGGTATTGTCCAGATCGAACAGCGCCAGGGCCATTTCGCGATCCCTTTCCTTGGAAAACCCGCCTTGCATTCTCCCGATCAATGACCGAAAATGAAGGCCATGATCAAGGCGAAGCATCGGTTATTGTAAGGTAAAATCCCTCAAGTCGCCATCCCTTTCCGCCGATGCGGCAGGTATGGGACTTGTCTGGTTCATTCCGGTTGCCACGAGGTGGGAGAAATACCATGTTCAACGCGATTCCTGCAACGACCGCCCTTGGGATCGCCAATCCCATGACCCAACAAACCGGCCTGGCCAACGTCTCGCAAAACATCCGGACCAACAACCAGGAACAACTGGAAGCCCGAAGCGTCGCCAACCTCAAAGAGGCGCGGCAGGGGCGCCATTTGCAGGACCGCGAAGAGGAGGAAGACCAGGAAGCCCCCGAAGACCACCGCGACGCCCCGGACCACCGCCGGTCCACCCTGGAGACAATTTTCAAAGAGCGGCAACGGCAGGCCAATGACCGGGAAAAAAAACACACGGCAACCCCCTTTCTCCGCGACGTTGCCACCACCACACCGCAAACCTCGGGAAAAACCGCCGATCCCCATTTCGATACCAGGCGCCCGCCTCCCGCATCGCCGCATCACCTGCTCGACATCATCGCCTGATATTCTCCTGATGACATCGGCGTTGAAATCTGCTTCAATGATGCCATGACAAGACAGAACGAATCCTCGGACCTGCCGGTCCCCTGCCTGCGCTGCCGGCATTTTCAGGTCACCTGGGAACCCCAACATCCCCGGTCCTGCCGGATCATGGGATTCAAAACCCGGGACTGGCCATGTTTCGAGGTCCGCCGCAGTTCGGGAGAATCCTGCCTGGCGTTCGAGGAACGGGCCATCCATTCCGATGACAAAAAAGATCCGTCCCCCCCGTCCAAATCCCAGGAAGGTCCCAAACGGTTTTCCAGGATCGCATGAGTCGCAAAACGTTCGATGTTTGGTTCAAGGAGATGTCATGAACACTACCCTCTTGGCCGTCGCCCTCGGCGGCGCGGTGGGGTCGATGGGACGATACCTGCTGGCCAGCAGTGTCACCTCATTGCTGGGACGGGGATTTCCCTGGGGAACATTCGCCGTCAACATCGTCGGATCGTTTTTCATGGGAATATTGTTTCAGGTATTCTCGGAACGACACCCTGTCCTGGATCTCTGGCGGACCGGGTTGATGGTTGGGGTATTGGGTGGATTTACCACCTTCTCCTCTTTTTCGTTGGAATCGCTGCAACTGATCATGCAGGGTGCCTGGCGGCTGGCGTTTGTCAATGCACTGGCAAGCGTCGGATTGTGTCTGGTGGGTGTATGGGGCGGACTGTCACTGGCCCGAACCCTGTGACCTGAATAACCAACGTCCTATTCGATGGTGTCATCGGCGGGGATCAAAGGCAATGAAACACGAATTCCTGGAAAAAATTCGGACAAGACGAATCCTCGTCGGCATCATCGGTCTGGGCTATGTCGGTCTGCCCCTGGTCTTGCGGTTTCTCGAAGAAGGATTTTCCGTCGCCGGCTTCGACATCGATGGCAAGAAGATCGATAACCTGCAACGGGGTAAACGTTACATCGAACACATTTCCCCACACCCCTTCGCGGAAGCGATCCAAAAAGGAACCTTCCAGGCAACCACCGATTTTTCCCGAATCGCGGCCACCGATGCCATCATTCTGTGTGTCCCGACCCCGCTCAATCGCAACCGTGAACCGGACCTTTCCTTCATCACCGGCTCCATGGATTCCATCCTGCCGCACCTGCGCCCGGGGCAGATGCTTTCCCTGGAAAGCACCACCTATCCCGGCACCACCAGGGAACACATCGAACCCAGGGTGCGGCAACGGGGATGGGTCGTGGGCGAGGATTTTTTCGTGGTCTACTCCCCCGAGCGCGAAGATCCCGCCAATCGTGATTTTTCCACGCGCACCATTCCCAAGGTGTGCGGCGGCACGACCGCCAACTGCCTGGAGGTCGGGGTGGCCCTTTACGGGGCCATCATCGATCATATTGTTCCGGTCTCCTCCACGGCGGTGGCGGAAATGGTCAAAATTCTGGAAAACACCTACCGCTCGGTGAACATCGCCCTGGTCAATGAACTCAAACTCGTCGCCGACCGGATGGACATGGACATTTTCGAGGTGATCGACGCCGCATCGACCAAACCCTTCGGTTTCAAACCATTCTATCCCGGACCGGGCCTTGGGGGACACTGCATTCCCATCGATCCGTTCTACCTGACCTGGAAGGCGCGGGAATACGGCGTCAATACCCGTTTCATCGAACTGGCGGGCGAGGTCAACACCGCCATGCCCGACCATGTGATCCACAAGGTGGCCGACGCCCTCAACGATCAGGGCAAGCCCCTGCGTCATGCCCACATCCTGGTCCTGGGACTGGCCTACAAGAAAAACGTCGATGATGTCCGGGAATCGCCCAGTTTCGTCCTTCTGACCCACCTCATGGCCAAAGGGGCCCTGGTCGATTATTCCGATCCGCACGTCGCCACCATCCCGCCGATGCGCAACTATTCGCTCCGGAAGGACAGCATCCCCATCACCCCTGAAACCCTGCAAAAATATGATTGTGTCGTCATCGCCACCGACCACGACCGTTTCGACTGGGCGCTGATCCAGCGTCACGCGGCCCTGATCGTCGATGCCCGGGGTCGTTTCAAAACAGTCCCGGGACGGATCGTCCGCGCCTGATTCCGGAGGGCATCGCCCCCCCACAGTCCAAGGTCAGGCCCAAGGACCCCAAGATTCTCCAATCCCTGAAGCCCAGGAGCTTTTTCCTCCATGTCGATCATCCCCGTCATCCTTTCCGGCGGTTCGGGAACCCGGCTCTGGCCCCTGTCTCGCGAGGCCTATCCCAAACAGTTTCTCAATCTGACCCATGATCGATCCCTCTACCAGGCCACCCTGGAAAGGCTTCGTGGCGTTGCCGAAGCAGGAACGGCGATGGTCGTCTGCAACGATCAACACCGGTTCGTGGTCGCCGAGCAGGCCCGGGCGATCGGCGCCGAACTCTCGGGAATCGTCCTGGAACCGGTAGGGCGCAACACCGCCCCCGCCGTCGCCGCCGCGGCCATGCTCGCTTTCGACAAGGACCCCGAGTCCATCCTCCTCATCCTCCCCGCCGATCATCTGATCCCCGACGTGCATCCCTTTCACCAGGCCGTTCGCCTCGGTCAGGAGATCGCCCGATCGGGTCGGATCGTCACCTTCGGCATCGTCCCGACAGGCCCCGAAACAGGATTCGGCTACATCCACCGGGGACACATCGCCGGCCCCGGACCGGGATACCCCATTCGACGCTTTGTCGAAAAACCGGACGCCGACACGGCCCGATCCTATGTCGATTCGGGAGAATACTACTGGAACAGCGGCATGTTCATGTTTTCGGCCCAGGCGATGCTGGAGGAACTGAAACGACATGCCCGCGAAATCCTCTCCGCCGTCGAACAGTCCCTGGCCCGTTCGACGAAGGATCTCGACTTCATCCGCCTCGATCATGACGCCTTTTCCGCCAGTCCCAAGATTTCCATCGACTACGCCGTCATGGAAAAAACCGACCGTGGGGTTGTCCTGCCATTCGACGCGGGATGGAGCGATGTCGGTTCCTGGGCGGCCCTCTGGGGGGTCGGGTCCAAGGATGACGCCGAAAACGTCGTCATCGGCGACGTTTTGCTGCACCAGGTCCAACGTTGTTACATCCGTTCCGAAAGCCGCCTCGTCGCAGGGGTGGGGCTGGAAGATCATGTGATCATCGAGACGGCGGATGCGGTACTGGTCGCGGCCAAGGACCGGGTGCAGGAGGTGGGAAGCATCGTCCAACGCCTGCACCAACTCGGTCGCCGCGAACACCTCAACCGGCAACGGGTCTTTCGTCCCTGGGGAAGTTTCAAATGTTTGAACATCGAGGAACGGTTCCAGGTCAAACGGATCCGGGTCAATCCTGGGGCGAGCCTTTCGTTGCAGATGCATCATCACCGCGCCGAACACTGGATCGTCGTCCGCGGAACGGCACGGGTGACACGCGGCGACGAATCCTTCCTGCTGACCGAAGACCAATCAACCTATATTCCCCTGGGGGTGCGTCACCGTCTGTCCAATCCGGGAAAAATCCCCCTCGACATCATCGAAATCCAATCGGGAAGCTATCTGGGAGAGGATGACATCGTCCGCTTCGACGACAGCTACGGTCGCTCCTCGGATTGAGACGTCCAGGCCGTTTCCGGGTCCGGAAAAAAATAACCGTTCAGCCCCCTCTTCTTCGGGGTGTGGGCCGGGAGGGTAAACAGAAACTCCAGCATTCAGATGGGGGTCGGATGGGGGCTGGACGGTTACCGTATTTCAACAGTGTCATGGGAGGTCATCATGTCCACCAACATCAGCCTGACCCAGGAATTGGAAAACCTTGCCCGATCCTGCATGGAAAGCGGTCACTACAACAACGTCAACGAGGTCATCCGCGGCGCTCCAAACCTGCTCCAGGATCAGGAAGCAAGGCGCGAAAAATTCACCGCCATGTTGCGGACGACCCAGGAAGATGCGGACCGGGAAGGTGTTTACACCATCGACCAGGTATTGTCGGAGATGGATGAAATCATCGACAACGCCTCTCGATGAAATCCGCCGTTTTATCACCCCAAGCGCGTCGAGACCTGAGCGACGCCACCCGATGGATTGCCCTGGACAACCCCGCCGCCGCAAGCTGTCTCGTGAAGAATAAACGGAAACTTAAGCATTCAAAGGGCTGTTTATTTATTCCGTCCATGCACCAGCCAAACCGCGAACGTATCCAGTTCCCCGCGAAGCCGCCGGGCCTGGGGGGATTGAAGGATGGTTTCCGCCGAAAGGTCCAGATCGAAGTCGGTATCCAGGTCCTGGATCAGTTTCTGGAGCGACTCATTGATGGACTTGTCCGCTTTTCCAAGGATTTCGTCGATTCCACAGGTCATGATTGGCCTCTCGCGCTCGGATCGGGTGGGAATACCTTTCGGACCTTCTTGACAGATCCAATGGACATGGCAAGATGAAGATGGCAAACAGTGTAGCAGATGCCGGCGGAAAAAACCGCCTTTTATTTCTCCATGGCCGCGCCATCGCCGGCCATGGCTGCAATCATCGGGATCGGAAGGGGACGGGATCATGAAACTTTTTTTGTTCAGGATGTTGTTTTCCCTGGGAATGACGATGGGATGGACCGGGGCCGTCCTGGCCGCGGAAGAAAAACCACCGTTGCATCATGTATCGGCCAGCGTCTGCGGTGAATGCCACAAGGAAATCTACCAGCAGTGGGCCGAATCGATGCATGCCCGGAGTTCCGCCCTCAAGGATCCCGTTTTCAAGGCCCTCTACACCGCCCAGGCGGGCGACCCCACCCAGGAAAACGTCACCCTCAAGGCCACGGGCGGCTATCCGGCATGCCTCAAGTGCCACGCCCCCAACGCCGCCCGCGATGGAAAAACAAAACAGGATGCCCTCGACGCCTATGGCGAGGGCATCTCCTGTGTCAGTTGCCACACCATGTCGCAATTCCTCGGAGTCCACGGCAAGGAAGGGGACCCCTTCAGATTGGGCACCGATGCCTATACCTTCTCCGATTCCCATCTCCTTGGACCCCACGGCGCCTTCGCCGGGAAAGACCCGACCCACGCACCTGGCGCCGCCGCGGGAGAAACCTCCAGCAACCCCTACCCGCATCAGGCCAATGGCCCACTGTTCAAGACCTCCGACATCTGTCTGGGCTGCCACGAAAAAAACAACAACCCCTTCGGCGTTCCCGTCTGCGCCACCGGCCCGGAACTGGTCCAGAGCGGCAATACGACAACCTGCCAATCCTGCCACATGCCCACCATCGACGGCTTCACGAACCATTCCATGATGGGAGGACATGACCGGGCCATGCTGCGTCAGGGAATCCTGGTGTCCCTGGCCGGGGAAAAAACCCCTCAGGGAGGAAAAATCCGCGTCACCCTCAAAAACCTCCTCGCACACAATTATCCCACCGGCGCACCATTTCGCATGGTGGTCCTCAGACTGACCGCCCTGAACGAAAAAGGGGAAGAGGTCTGGCAAAATTTCAAAACCAACCCCATCGAAGAAGATTCAAAGGCCGTCCTGATGCTGCGCCTGGTTGACGAAAACGATAAACCCGCGCCCCCTCCCGCAGCCAAAAAGATCAAGGGCGACAGCCGTTTGAAACCGGGAGAATCACGGCAATTGAGCTATGCCGTTCCCGTGACCGGAACCGTGCGCATCCGGGCCGAGGTCTTCTATCATCTGTTGCTGCCGCCCATCGCCAAACAGTTCGATGCCGAACTCCCTCCCGAAAGCAAAAAACCGGTCCTGGTTTCGCGGACCGAACTGGATTTGTGACCGGGGAATCCAGGTTTTGGTCGTAACATCGCGACACGATGGGACACAAGGCATGGGATTTGACGGGGCTGTCACGGGATTGATCCTCGCCGGAGGCAGTGGCGTTCGTGTCGGTCGGAGAAACAAGGCGTTATTGTACCTTGGAACGCAGACACTGCTGTCACGGGTTCGGGAACGGCTGGCCTGCCAGACCGAAACGATCCTGATTTCGGTGCATGACGATCCCTCCTCATGGTCGTCCCTTGGGGAAGGGTGCCGGATCGTGACCGATGAACGCACCACGCGGCAGGGTCCCCTCGCCGGACTGGAGGCGGCCCTGCGCATCGCCCCCAACGACTGGATTCTGTCGGTCCCGGTCGATGTTCCCTTCTTTCCCCTGGATCTGGCAACCCGCATGGGAAACAAACTGGGGGGCGAACGCCGCCCCGTCATCGCGCGAAACCGCGGACAACTCCATCCCACCATCGCCCTGTGGCCCCGGGAAATCGTCGCTGCCATGAGACTGGCCCTCGACAACAAGGACCGTGGCCTCCAATTTTTCCTGCGTAAAACATCTCATGCCATTGCCGATTTTCCCGATGAATACGACGGGATCGACCCTTTTTTCAACATCAATACCATGGACGACCTGACATGGGCGCATCAAAATCTTCGGGTCCAGACGTGAAAACAAAAAGCAAACGTTTGGGGAATAAAATGACGGAAAAAGAAAAAACAGCCGCCGCCACGGTCCCGGACCTGGAGGAAGAGGGGGAACTGCTGCGTCGTGTGCTCATGATCGAAGAGGAAGTAAAATCGATCAAGGCGGCCATGCAAGCCTTTCCTTCGGCGTTGGAAAAGGAAAAAGCGGAAATCCGAAAAAGCCTGGAAACGATGGAATCGTTGAAAAAGGGGCTCCAGGATGTCAGCCAATCGGCCGAACAATCAAGCAAGGTGGTCAACCATCTGGAACGAAGGGTGGAGGTCGTCAAAAAAGACGCGACCAGCGGTTTCGTTGTCAGCACGATCATTTTTTGCATTCTCATGATCATTTCCCTGTTTGTGCGAGCCTGAATGCTTTTCCTATCCTTGAGACTTGGCCGGGAACTCTATGCGGTGGAAACCCTCCGGGTCCGGGAGGTCCTTCAGCGCGTCAAAATCACCCGGGTCCCGCGGGCACGACCCGAGGTCAGTGGTGTCATCAACCTGCGCGGCAGCATCGTCGCCGTCTTCGACCTGCGCACGCTTCTGGGCATTGAAAAGTCCTTGCCGGATACCCCGACCAACATCGTCGTCCTGGAGTATCCCCATGAGGGAGAAACCCTGGTCCAGGGAATTCTTGTCGATTCGGTGCAGGAAGTCCTGGAAATCGACGAAGACCGGTTGGACCCACCGCCAACCCTGCGCGCCCGCGGCAGTCGGCATCTGCACGCCCTGGCCAGAAGTGCGGCAGGGTTCATTCTGGTCCTCGATGTCGCCTCGCTGTTTGGCCTGGAAGGAAGCGTTGCCGGTTCGCGAACCACCACGAAGGCCGTCGTTGAAAGCGACGACCATCCCGATCAGGACCATCCCAACATCCTTTCCCGTCCCCCCGCCCGTCCCTCCCGCCTGCCCATGCCCCAGGCCGCTCCTTTTGCCTCTTCAGTCACGACCGCGGAGACGATTGGCGACGTGACACAACACCCAGAGGAAGAAAGACAGGCCGTTCTGGATCACGTTGATGACGGTACCGCCGCCCCCATCATCGAAAAACGACAAATCGACGAACCAAAGATCGCTTCAATCAGCGAAAACTGTGTCAATGACGAACCATCCGGAATGCCCCCTCTCGTGACTCCTCCGTCGGTCACAAACGACGCTCCGGAAATCTCTTCCGATGCACCTGCGGTCGTGGACGAAGCGACAGGAATCGGTTCCGTAACGACCGATCCAGGGGTCGATGACATACCGGACACGGTCGAGGCTGCCACGCCATTGGCCGGCGACACAGAAAATCCGGATGAGGAATGTATCATGGAGAAGAATCGTCTTCTTCCGATCGAAGAAGGTATCGCCTTGGCCCAGGAGCGGACCCGTTTGCTGGAAGGCGGTGGACTGGCGGCGATGGCCGAAATTCTCGTGCCTTTGCCCATCCCATCGGAAATCGAGACCGGGTTCGAAGTTGCCGCCGTGCCGCCCGAGGATGCACCGCTTCGTTCCGATTTCGCCATTCCGTGCGACGATACCTCTGACCTGAATCAGGAAACGGCGGCAGATGAAGAACAACAAACACCAATCCCGGAATATGAGCCGATCATGTCATCAAATCTGGCCCCCCCCCTTGCCCCCGCCTCTTTGGCGGCGTTCCTCCCCGACGATCACCCGCCCCGAAACGGGGAATCGCCGTCGCAAAGCCGGGAAGGAGACCCAATGCCGCCTCCGACCGAGGAACAGGAATTCCTGCGTGAGGAATGGGTTCGGGACGTCGTCCTGAACCTGGCGCCCGATCCGCGTCTGGAGGAAGAACTGATTCATCGATCAAAAAATAATTCTGGAAACGGCGGCAAGGACAAAAATTTGAAGAAAGCAAAAACGGGAAAGAAAATACGCGGCAGGTAATTCCACTTCAATCCCAAACCGGGGGAAACCTGACAATCGTGTACCACCCGCATAGCGGGTGGTTTTGGTCTTTTTCAAGGTCGGCGAAATGGCTGTGAAAGAATGCGTCCGAACACTCTCAGGGGTTGTAGCCCTCGATATAAAAAAAGAACTCGACGAAGAACGGTCCCGCATCGCACTTGAAGTATTGTTTGATGCTGAAAAAATTGGTCTTGTACTGCATCTTGTAGTCGGTTCCCGCGATCAGGGTGGGCGGGGTCAGGTTGATGTTGCCGAACCGTTCCGACAGCCGGGTTTGCAGACCTCCGGCGATGATGTTGTTGAGTTCGCCGAAACCGTCACCCGCTTCACCGAACAGTTCCAGGTATTCTTCCCCGGAGAAGGCGTTGGTCAATTGCATGGCCGTGTGGCGCGGACTGGCCAGATGGACCCCTCCCTGAAGCCCGCCCGAAAAATTGATGATGGCGGTCACTTCGGTGTCGGGGGGACGATACGGATCGGCCTCTTTTTTCGATACCAATGGTCCGGGAGTCACCTCCTGTCCGAGGAAGGCGACAAAAAGATCATGGACCGATTCCTTGATCATCAGAGCGAATTCTTCCTTCATTCGTCTTCCTTCTCCAGTCGTTTTCCATCCCCAGGCCCAGTCACGGCGCACCGCGACACCATCAATCACGGATCTTATAGATCAGGTTAACAGTGGAAAACAATCTTTTTTCGATGGACGATGTGCAAAAAAATCTCTTAAATTCAATAACTAACAATTAACGCAAGCTGCTGGAATCCCCTGTTGCGTCACATCCTTTTGTGATTCGTTTGGTTGCATGCTCATGGCGTTCCCGCAAGGCCGGCGGTAGACTTGCCGGCACGGGATTGTTCCGGACAAACATTCAGGCGTTCCGTCTTTCCCCAGTCTTGTTCATCGATCGTGATCGGTCCGTCCGAGGAAGGAATCCGTACCCATGAGTTTCAATGATGTCATGAATCGTCGGCAGATTGGCCATGGGGTCGCATTGTTTCTGATCATCCTGTTGGGAGGGTGGCTGCGATGGGTGGTGGTGGAAGAGACGGTCGTCATCGACCCCCTGCGCTCGGACGCCCTTGAATATTTCAACGATGCCTTCAATACGCGGCATCATGGCGTTTATTCTTCGGTCACGGAAAACCGTCCCGGGCACCATCCGGCTCCGGATGCCTTTCGTACCCCCGGTTATCCGATATTTCTCCTCCCTTTCGTCGATGGTCCGCCGACGGAATCAATGCTGCACAGGATTTATCGGGCCCAGGCGGTTCTTGGCACCTTGACGCTGGTGGCGGTTTGGCTTTTGGCGCGTCACCTGCTGCCGGGAGGATTATCCCTGGCGGCAACCTTCCTGACGACGATCTGCCCGCATCTCATGACCATGAACCATTACCTTCTGAGCGAATCGCTCTTCACCTTTCTACTTTTGTGGTTTCTGGTCGTGTTGCAGTGGGGGACGCAGGGAGGCGGGTGGTGGCTGGCGGGGGCCGGGTGTTTGCTGGGGGCTGCGTCCCTGACCCGGCCTGCGCTGCAATTTTTCATCATTCCCGCCATCCTGGCCCTGGCACTCCTTTCCGCCCCTTCCCAACGCCGCCGGAACGTCCTGTGGGTCACCGTGGGCTTCCTGATGGTGTTCTCGCCATGGCTCGTCCGCAATCGGATGGTCCTGGGCCAATGGAGCGATGACCGGGCGACCATCGCCACCATGCACCATGGCCTTTATCCTGGATTCATGTTCCAGGATGATCCAAAAACTTTTGGTTTTCCGTATCGCTTCGATCCCCGGTCAGAGGAAATATCCCGCAGCCTTGAAACGGTGCGCCATGAAATCGTGGACCGCTTTACGCATGAACCCGGTCGATACCTGCGCTGGTACCTGTTGGAAAAGCCGGTCCGCCTCTGGTCCTGGGGGATCGTTCAGGGACAGGGGGATGCGTTTGTCTATCCCGTGGCGGATACCCCGTTTGCCCGCGAAGGGGTATTCCGGTTTTTCCATCGGTTGATGTTTGCCACCCATGCCCAGTGGATGCTCCTGGGGTTCGTTGGGGCGGTCCTCGCCTGGCTTCCGGTCGTCTGGCGACCGGGAACCTCCAAGGAAAACACAATGGCCCGCCTGATCGCCCTGATGTTGTTCTACATGACCGCGATCCATATCCTGGGGGCGCCGTTTCCCCGGTACAACATTCCCTTGAGACCGCTTGCCTACATCATGGCCCTGTATGCCCTGGTGATTTTTTTTCGTTGGCTGCGCCATCGTCTTCAGCCAAACCTTCCAGGGCCATCCCCGGTTCCACTCCCAGGCTCACCCATAATTCACCCCAGCGCGCCTCCAGATGGCGCACCACCAGGCCGGCGGCCTCGATCTCTTCGGTGAAGGATTCATGGGTGTATTCGGTTTCGTGGGTGCGATCCAGACGCCATTCGACCCCGAGTTCCTTTTTCAGGGGGACCCGCCAATCACGTTCGAATACCGGCACGCGGATCAGGATCTTTTCGGGGTGATGGCGCCGCACGATCCGTTTGAGAAAATCGACCCGTTCGGGAAGATGTTCGAGGACGTTGGAAAGGATGACCACGTCGAACCTTCCTTCCCTGGATTCAAGGAGGGCATCGCCATGGCGCAGGGTCAGGTTGGGGTGGCGATAACGTTCCCGGGCCGCCAGGATCTTTTCCTCGGAGATGTCGATTCCGACGACGATCGCCCCCCTATTGGCCAGTTCCCACGCCAGAAGGCCATGGCCACAGCCAATGTCCATCACCTTTTGTCCGGGAGTGATCCGTTCCAGGAAAAAGCCGTTGTAACGGGTATGACGGTATTTGGTATGGGTTCCCTTGTCGTAGCGGATGGCGAGTCGCCCCTGATGACCATACAGAACGCCGTCCAGGCGAAACAGAAACCGGAGGGCTTCGTCGGGGGGCAGAAGGGTGATCCGGTCGCCGATCAAAGACAGCGTGATCTTTTCGATCCGTTCTAAATCGAGGGTCCGTCCCATCGCCCGCATCAGTCGCATCCGGTAACCGGAAGGGATCCAACGAAGGAATCGTCCCAGGAGTGTCTTCAGCATTGCGTCATCCTCGCGACCGCCATGGTCCTGGACCATTACCAAACAGATCACCAGGTCTTTGGTACAAACGCTTCGTCGTTGGCCAATTGAACGCTGTCACCGGTCTGGGCGATGACGAACAGGCCTTGATTCATGGCAAAGCGGTCGGCGTCCGACGCAATCACCATGCCGGCGACGGCGCCATAGGTCTGACAAGACGAATATTTGGGGAAAAAACTCTTGAACCGTGACAGCCTCGTCAGGTGTTCCTGGACATCCTCGACCGTCAGATGACTCTT